>CAZUAM010000904.1:0-2065 GCA_964618095.1 uncultured Planctomycetaceae bacterium
GGCATTTTCATCAGCCCACCCCCGGCCCCTCTCCCCGCAAGCGGGGCGAGGGGAGGAGGTTTTTGGATAGGCAGTAAGTGGGTCCCTGCGCGCAAACCGACGTTGCGCTTAAACGGAACATTGTAGCGGATCAGCCCTGAAGTGCAATCAGTCGGGGACTTCGGGCCGCTGCGGTTCTTCCAGGTTGGGCGGGCCCGGCCGCCGGGGCAACTTCTCGGCCTGGAAGCCGGCCTCCTGGGCCGGATTGGGACGAGTGTCCGTCGAAGCGGCCAAGGCGTAATCGCCCAGTGCATGGGTATGCAACGCCTGGTTTGGATCAGGCAGCTTCTTCCAGACCACACAGTTTGCCGCGGGCACGCTCTCGTCCTCCGAACCCCAGTACGACTGCCAGTCCACAAACGTCATCGCGCAGAGGACTTCCTGGTCGAGGTTGCGGACCCTCCAGAAGACGTCGAAGTTTTCGTAGAAGTTCCGCTCGCCGTTCCAGGCGATCCGTTGGCGCAACTCCTCCAAGCTGTCGACGCCCTCTTGCTCGATCAGCGGGGCACCGGATGCCGTCATCAGGATGCTGTCGGAACAGTAGATCTCCGTGTCCAACTGGTGCGGGGTGGCCAGGGTCTGCGTCATCCGGCAGAGCCCGCCCCGCACTACCGCAGTCAGGTGCCGCAGCTCGATCTCGAGCATTTCGCCGAGTTGGGGGGCTTCCTGGCTCCCACGGGCGCACAGCAGTTGCTCGCTCGTGACCAGCAGCCCGTTGTCCCAGATCAGGTGAACCGGCTGCAAGTCGGCCGCACAGAGGAACACGGCCTCGCCCCGGGCAATACAATCCACCAGATCGATCGTTGCAGGTGGGGTGGCCGCCATACTGTGTGCCGTCGTTACCGGGTCGGCGTCCGACACGGGTCTGGTGCGGAAGAAAGCGACGTCCGGGTAATAGGCCGCCAGTTGATCCGAGGCATTGCAGACCGAGAGCGAGCACTTTTCCAGCCGGACCGTCTGGCTTCCCCGGGTCTCAAACAGCGACCAGGCGTCGGCCGTAACTTGTCGAGGGACCTGCAACTCCAAGGCCAGATTGATCAGCGTCAACCGGCCGGCGGTCGCGGTGAACATGCTGCGGGGATACTTCACCGGATCAATCTGGTCAGGGCGAAAGACAATCACCGGCCGATAATCCTTGCCGGCTCGGATGGTGAGCCTCAGGTTGGCCGACGTGATCGGCTGCTGTTCGCGCCGGCCGCTGTAGCGCAATTCGATCACATCGCCGTTGACGGCCGCGCGGCATGCAGCTTGTAAGCTGGGGAACTCGTTCTCGCCCTGGGCGTGCTCGCTCACCACCAGCAACCCGGTGCGGCTGGGCACCGGACTCGGCGCCGGTCCGACTTCGTTCGGTTCGGCTGCCGTGCCCCTGGCGCCGGTCAATTGTCCGGAGGCGGCGGCGCCGGAAACCACGCTCAGCGGCGGCGGAACCTCGTCGGCGAGCGTCAGCCCACTCCCCAGCGGGTCGAATCGCAGGGCCCCGCCGCCCGCCGGGTTGGCCCACAGACGGTTCCCCGGTCCCAGCCCAGTCGGCTCCCCCGGCTCGTCGGGCGGGGGAGATTCGGGCGGTGAGGGCTGCTGGTCACCGGCCGTGCTGCCGCTGGGTCCGCCCGGCCCCTCAGGCGACCGGCTGCCGCTTTCCTCCGGCGGCACGGATGGTTCGGTCTCTGGAGGTTCCGATGGTTGGGTGCCGGGATCGACGGTCGGGGTCTGCGGGTTGTCCCCCTGGGCCGTTGAAGCCGGTTCGGGCCATGGCGGCGGCGAGGGATCGCCCCGCCTGGGAAAGAAGTCGAGAACCAACACGATACAGACCAGTGCGGCGACGGGCGCAATCCAGGGCAGATGCCGCTGCAAAGACGAAACCGCCCGCCACCCCGATGCCCCCAAACCCTTGCGGGCCCGGCCAACCGGACGTAAGCCAACCTGGTAGGCCAGCAACATCAGCTCTTCGACCAGCTCGGCCGAGTCCCGATACCGGTGGCGGGGGTCCTTGGCCAACATCTTCCGCAGCACGCGTGCTGCCTCGTCG
>CAZUAM010000905.1:0-2060 GCA_964618095.1 uncultured Planctomycetaceae bacterium
TTGCTGCGTTCGAACGTGTAGAAGAGATTGACGGTCACGATCGGCGTGTTATCGGTAACAAGGGGCTGGTTCTCTGGAGGCTGGGCCGGATCGAGGAAGCCGAGGCCTTGATGGTTGAAGCCTGCCTCCAACAGCCGAATCATTGGGCGGTCGCCTGCAACTACTGCGAATTCCTCGCCGATTTGGGTCGCCGTCCCGAGGCGGAAGAGCAACTGGAGCGCGCGGAAGCGATGATCGCGTCGAACCCCATCTTGTTTCCAGCGTCGCAGAGGAAACTCCGCAAGGAGAGGATTGAACGCTGCCGCGCGAAGATTTTGGAGATGGGGTCCGGGAACCAGTGGACATGAGAAGCGACCGGGGTCGCGCCACATCGGCCGCCACAGGGCGTGGTTCTGCAAGCAAGCCGAACGTCACTTCTGTGTGAGGCCCTGAAGCCCGACGATGTGGCAGTCTGCCTTGTGGGTCAATTGTCGACCGTGCCCTTCTTGAGACTGTTGGCCACTTCGTCCGGCTTGAGCGCCCGGCAATAGATCTTTACGCCGGTAATGCGGCCGGTGACTTGGTATTGGGGACCCTGGCTGGAGTATTGGCCGAGGATCAGGGGGCCGGGCCAGGGGGCGCGGTTTGGCTGGCAGTCGACCGAGGCTGTCTGCCTGCCATCCTGGTAGAGGCAGGCCCGGCGGCCGTTGAAGGTGCCGATCAGGTGGACCCAGCGGCCGAGGGCCGGGCGGCCGCCGTCGCAGCTTATGCCGCCGAGGTGCCAACGCCAGCCGCCGCCGAATTGCTGCAAGAACCAGCCTGAGCCGTTGTACTGGCCGCAACTGAGGACCACCGGCATCTGGCTCTGCTGGTCGATCCGCACCCGGCATTCGATGGAGAAGGCCCGGGCCAGGTCGAACTGGGGCAGGTGGCCGAACGAGGCGAAGCCGCCGGAGCCGAGGTCGAGCGCTGCGTCGGTGACTTTCGCGCCGGCGTGAAGGCGGCCTTTGACGGTCGTGCCGTCGAGCAGCGCGGCGCCGGCTCCTCGGTCGAAGTTGGCGACGAACACGGGTTCCTTGATCTCGGGCAGTGGACTGGCCTCGACCTGGTTGGAGATGGGGCCCTGCCGCCCGCGACGATCCAGCGCCCGGACTACGTAAGTGTACTTGATGCCGGTTTCTACGTCAGGGTCGGTGTAGCTCGGCGTACGCAAGGGCCCGGTGCTGAGCTTCGCGAGCCCGCTGGTCCCGGCCTCGCAGCGATAGACGTTGTACAGCCACCCGGCAGCGTCGGAGCCTTCCCAACTGAGCGCGATTTCGCCGGAGAGCGGCTGGGCGCTGAGCTTCGTTGGTGCCTTCGGGAGAGGTGGTTTCGGGACGTCCAGCGACGCGCGGGCCGGCCTGCTCCGCTGGTCATTCCAGGGGGCCGTAATCACCAGGGCGTAATGCTGCCTGCCTTCCGGCGGCAAGAGATCGACAAATCGTCCCGCCGTGGTCAAAGCGATCCGGGTGGACTCGTCGGGCCTGAAGTCGGCCGCCGCGGCCCGATGCAGCTCGTATTCCAGCCCGATGATATCCGCGGCCCGTTGCCAGGAGAGTTCCACGGCACAGTCGGGCCGCAAGATGGCGTCCAGTGCAGGCGGCCTCTTGGGCACCGGCATGGGGAACAGCATCCGGCACTCGCCCGGGGTGACCTCCGCACCGGGCATGTCCACCCTCGACCTGGCCAAGGCCTCGGCCCGTGCCTTGCGGATCACGGCCAGCATCGCCCGGTAGTGCCGGTCGTCGGTCGAGGCGAACGAGACGTGGACTTCGCCGCTGGGATCCCAGGTTGGCTGCTTTGTCGGGTAGAGGACGTCGGGCGGCTGAACGCGCTGGTCGACCAGCGGGTATCCGGAGCGGGCTTTTCGCTCTCGGCAGAAGGCCAACCCCAGCCCGCCTTCGGATTTGGACATCGGCGCCCGGAGGATGCGGCTCCACTGGGGCGTTTGCAGGTTGAGCCAGTCGTTGCCGATATGCCCGTTGGCGTGGCACTCTGCGCCGTTAACTGCCGTGGCGAGAAAATTGGTATAAACATGGGCT
>CAZUAM010000906.1:0-2044 GCA_964618095.1 uncultured Planctomycetaceae bacterium
CTAGCCTGGATTCCCACGGAACCGTTTCCGCCTAACGAAGACTCGCCAGATCTGGCCTGGTGCCTCGGGTTTTGCCGCCTTTGTCGGGCACCGCGTGTAGGTTTTTCAGTAAATCTATAAACATATATCCATATAGTTACCTAATCCCGCCAGTTTGCCCCGTCGCTGCCGCTGAAGCCGAAAAAGCCGCGATTTGCCGTGAGATGTGGGTAGTTTTGCTTTTCCTGAAGATTGGCCTTGGTGAGGAGCCTCTAATATGATACTGTTGAAGTATGTTTATAGATTCATCCAAAAGAATAACCGACTGGACGCGGCTTTTTCTCCAGCCCGCCAACTCCACCCACCGGCAATACGAGGCCCTACGGGCCTATTTCGTCGAGGGGCTCTCCGGCGCCGAGGCGGCCGCCCGGTTCGGCTATACCCCAGGCAGCTTTCGCGTCTTGGTCCATCAGCTCCGCCAGAATCCGAAGCGACCCTTCTTCCTGCCACCGGCCAAAGGACCTCAGGCTTCTCCCAAGAGTGATCCGCTGCGCGAGAAGATCATCGCTTTGCGAAAGCAGAACCTCTCGATCTACGACATCAGCCGGGCGTTGCAGAAGGAAGGACACGCCATCAGTCCGGTGAGCGTCTCGATCGTCTTGAAGGCGGAAGGCTTCGGCCGGCTTCCCAGACGGCGTGACGAAGAGCGGCCGCCCGGGCAGCGTCCCAGCACCGCCGAGGTGGCCGACGTCCGTCAACTCGATCTTAGCCCCAGACGGATACGAACCAAGTTCGGCGGTCTGTTTCTCTTTTTCCCGGCTTTGGCTGCTCTGTCCTTGGATCAGGTGCTCCGGCGCGTGGGCCTTCCCGGATCGCGGATGGTTCCCGCCGCGCACGCCGTCCGGTCGCTTCTGGCGCTGAAACTCTTCGGCACCGCCCGACACACGCATGTGATGAGCGCGGTTCTCGATGAAGGGTTGGCCCTGTTTGCCGGACTCAACGTGATTCCCAAACGCTCCTTTCTCACCGAATACAGTTGCCGCATCGATCCCGCCTGTTACCCCAAACTGATGCGGCGATGGTTCGATGCGATGGGGAAGCTGGGACTGCCGCGCGGCAACTCGTTCGATCTCGACTTTCACACGATTCCCTTCCACGGGGAAGAGGCGCTTGTCGAAAAACACTACGTTTCCAAGCGGAGCCGGCGGCAAAAGGGCATGTTGGCCTTTCTCGCGCAAGATGCCCACACCCGGGTGTTTTGCTATGCCAACGGCCAACTACGCAAGGACCAACAGAACGACGAGATCCTCCAGTTCGTCGCCTTCTGGAAACAACGCACGGGCCGACTGCCCGAGGAACTGATCTTCGACTCGAAGCTGACGACCTATGCCAATCTGAACCGGCTGAACCGCAAGGGAATCGGTTTCATTACGCTGCGGCGGCGGAGTCGGAAGATGCTTCGGGAGATTGCCGCGGTGCCGATCTCGGCTTGGAGGCGGATCGAACTGAAGGGCGTTTCACGGATCTACAAGCATCCCCGGATTCTCGACCGCAAGATTGCCATGAGAGACTATCACGATCCGATTCGCCAACTGACGATTACGGATTTGGGCCACGAGGAACCGACGCTGCTGCTGACCAACCAACTGACGCGTCCGGCGGCCAAGCTGATCGAACGTTATGCCAGGCGAATGCTGATCGAAAACAATATCGAGGACGGCGTGAACTTCTTCCACATGGATGCGCTCTCGTCGGCGGTGGCCATGAAGGTCAACTGCGATTTGCAGTTGACGTTGATGGCCAGCAGTCTCTACCGACTGTTGGCCCGGCAGATCGGCAACGGTTACCGGACCAGCAAGTCGCGGCATCTCTTTCGCGATTTCGTTGATGCCACGGCCCAGATAACCATCGCCGAGAAGGAGATCCTGGTACGATTTCAAAAGCGTGCCCACAACCCATTGCTGATTGCGGCCGACTTCGACAAGACCACTACGGTCATCCCTTGGCTGGGCGGAAAACGCCTCCGCCTCATCTTCGGATAGCCCCCTCTCGCAAGACGCGAGTG
>CAZUAM010000907.1:0-2029 GCA_964618095.1 uncultured Planctomycetaceae bacterium
GACGTAACCTGTTGCCCTACTTGCACATCCGTCAAAAATCGGTCAGAACTTCAGGCTAAACACCGTTGCGCGGCGGACAAAAACGTTTAGCGGCCCCCGGTACGGCGGCCTGTGACGATCCCCGCCGGAAGATGCCGGAATTCTTTGAGTTTCCCGCCATTTTTGGGAGGAAAACCGGGCAGCTCGCCTCTATAAAGATAGACGGGCTTCCGGCAAAACATCGACGAGCATCGGGTGTGGAACAAACTGACGAACAGCTCGCCCGGGCCTCGATTGGCGGGGATGCCAAGGCATTTGGGATCCTGGTGGAGCGTCTGCGCGCCCCGCTCACCGGATACCTGGGCGGCCTGCTCGGCAGGCGAGGAGACGACGTGGAGGAGCTGGCCCAGGAAACGTTCCTCGTGGCCTGGCAGAAGCTCCGCAGCCTGAGGGACCCCGCCCGGCTCACGAGTTGGATATACCGTATCGCGCACAACCTGGCCACAAAGCAGGCAAGGGCCTTGCGGCCCGTCCCGCTGGCGGACGACCCGCCCGCACCAGCCGGCGAAAACCCCCACGATCAACGCTTGGTCTCGCTTGTGGCGGCGGTGGCCCGACTCAGTCCGCCACACCGCGAAGTCGTCCTACGCAAGCACTTCGCCGGTGAGAGTGGAGAGGCGATTGCCCGGGACCTGGGCGTTGCGGCGGGCACCGTGTGGAGTCGCCTTTCACGGGCGTACGCCGAACTGCGAACAATGTTGGCGGAACACGACGACTGAACGTTAAAGGCCCGATTAACCCGGATCGACTTGGGACCAGCCTGACGAAATGAACCAGTCCAGCGACGACTATCGCGACCTCCAGCACCAACTGGACGAGGCAGGGCGGCTATGGCGGCCTCGTCACCCGGGCTGGCAGACCTTGCTCGACCGGCTGCCCCCGCAAGAGCCTGTCGAACCTGCGGAGGCCGCCGAAAAGACCCTGGCCGGCCCCCCACCTCGCAAAACGCTCCCGTGGAAAACCCTGGCCGTCGCCGCCAGCCTGGTGGTGGCGGTCGTGCTGGGGTTCTCGCTCTGGCCCGGGCCGCAAGGGCAGGCGGAGACGCTCCCGATCGAGGTCCAGCGGCGGGGTATCCAGGTGACGATTTTTAGCGCCAGCGACAATCGCGAGCCAACCCTTTACATGCCGGTTGCCGAGAACCCTGGGCGGTCGAGCCCCGGGATGGCCCTGGTCAAGGACCGGCGGATGATCCTGCACCTGCAAGAGGGCGATAACGTGGTGAAGTTCACCGACGTGGCCGCCACCATCGACCCGACCAGCGTGCGGCTGGTAAGCGACACCGATCCGCTGGGGACCAAGGTGGTCGAGCAGAACTTCGAGTTCGACCTGGCCAGCGCGGATGCGCTTTTGAGGCGGTCGCTGGAGCAAAAGATTACCTGCGTGGGCAAGGACGAGGGTCAGCTTTACGAGGGCTATCTGCTCAGTTTCGACAATTCGACGATCGTCCTGGCCGACCGGAAGCCGTCGGACGATCCCGAGGCGGCCCGGCCGAAGACCCAGAGCATCTCCCGCGGGAAGCTCCAGGCGATCCGCCTGGACCACAAGCCGACCGATCTCTACACCCGGCCCACGCTGGTCTGGAAATTGCGGACCGCCAAGCCCGGCGACCATCTCACGACGCTGACCTACCTCTGCGGCGACGCGGTCTGGAAGGCGGACTACGTGGCCCTGATTCGCCGCAGCGGCGCCGAGGGGGACACGCTGGAGCTTAAGGCCTGGGTCACGATCGACAACCGCAGCGGCACGACCTATGAAAAGGCCGGGTTGAAGCTGATCGCCGGGGACGTCAACCGGGTGCGGGACCCCTGGGCGCCGGTGCCGAAGCAGCGTGAGTGGTATTCGTTTGGTGCGGACTTGTACTTAGTAGAGTTTGCAGGACCCCCGCTTGCCCCGAAGGAATTCATCGAGAAGAGCTTCTTCGAATACAAGCTCTACACGCTCAACCAGCCCAGCACGATCAAGGACCGGCAGATCAAGCAGCTCAGCCTCT
>CAZUAM010000908.1:0-2023 GCA_964618095.1 uncultured Planctomycetaceae bacterium
GGGATTGGGGATTGGGGATTGGGGATTGGGGATTGGGGATTGGGGATTGGGGATTGGGGATTTCGGGTTTCACATTTGGCCTCGGCATCGGAACTTCGCCGTTTAGCGGTCGCCGGCACGGCGACCTGGATCACTCCGGAGTAGCGGATGTCCAGTATACAGGTGATATCGCGTGCAGCCGAGGGCCTCGGCCAGGTGCCGGACCAGGCCCGCGCGGACTGTGGTCATTCTAACGCGTCCCCGGTGTTCGGCCACCAGGCAACTCATCCGCGTCTGCCCGACCGGGTCCGAGTCGACCAGCCGAAACAGGCCCATGGAGGGACAGACGTTCAAGTAGGCACCGTAATAGGTCACCCAATTGCGGACGGCCACGCCCACCGCGGCCAGTTGTCCGGTGCGGCCCCAGACGCCGGATTGCCCCGGCGGGGTATGCCCGCGGATGCCCAGCTCGTCGAGCGTCTCGACGATGCCCGCCAGGAGCCGCTCGAGGTACTCGCCCACCGAGAAACCGTGCCAGCGGAGCGGGACCAGCGGGTAGATGGCCAGTTGGCCGGGGCAGTGCAGCAGGCACCCGCCGCCGCGGTTGACCCAGCGGACCTCGATCTGCCGGCTCCGCAGCAGCCGGCTGTCGGTGGCGATCTCGCCCGGCGATCCGCCCCGGCCGACGGTAACCACCGGCGGATGCTCGCACAGCAGCAGCGCGATCTGTCCGTCGTCTCGCCCACCAATCTCCCCGATCAGCCGCCGCTGAAGCTCCAGGCACCGTCGGTAGTCGATCCGTCCCAGCAGAAACGTCTCGACGGCCGGCGAGTGCTGTCGGGTCTCGAACGGGGCGGTGGACATCGGAGAGCTTGAGCCCAGCCACGGGAACGGGTAAAAGGGAGATTATGCAGGAAAGGACGCGGAGCGGAAGGCCACTTTCCGGGGGCCACGGCAACGTGCCGCCGGCCGCTTGCCGGCCAGCGTGGATGGCTACGCACTCGGCATGGGGAGCACCCTGGCTGGCAAGCGGCACGCAAGACCTCCGGTGCAGCGTCTGGCGACCGCTTGTAGGCCGTGGTAGAATTGACTGTCGAATCGGCGCAAATGGCGGTTAGGGGGAGTCGCGTGCCAGTCATATCGAGATTCTACGGAATCCTGATCAAGATGTACTTCCGTGAGCACGGAGAGGCTCACTTCCACGCGATCTATGCGGAGTACAATGGGGTATTCGATATCGAGACCTTGGAGATGATCGAGGGCGATTTGCCGAGGCGTGCCCAGAGGTTGGTACGTGAGTAGGCGGGCCAGTACCAGGCAGATCTTCGAACCATTTGGGAGACGCAGGAGTACAAGAAGCTACCGGGACTTGAGTAGATGAAGACGCACACGACCTATCCGCAGGTACGCTCGGTTCGGCCCCTTGCGAACAAGCGTTTGCTCGTCGGTTTCGCCAATGGGGTCACCAAGACCTACGACTGCACGGCACTGCTGAAAGACGAGCGTTTCCAGCCGCTTTGCAGCGACGCCGTATTCAAGTTGGTGCGCGCAGATCCACACGGATATGGTGTCGTGTGGACCGACGATCTCGATTTGGCGGAGTCGGAACTCTGGCTTAACGGGAAGGTGGCCGAACCAGGCGATCCGGTAGACCGCTGACGCGGCGACACCATCAGCACGCGATGCTGCCACTGGGCGCTTGCTGGCCGGTGAATGCAAGTCGGGACCTGGAATCACGGGCGCAATGGTTGACGCGGAACCAGCGCCAGTTGCGAGATTCGTCCATTTGAAGAGGGGACGACTCGATGAGCGTTCAAACAGTCTGCGCGCACTGCCGCGCAAAGATCAAAGCACCCGCGGCTCTCATCGGCCAAATTCGCACTTGCCCGAAGTGCAAACGTGCTTTCGAGATCAAGGATGTTCAAGCTGGTGAGCGGACGGAACCGTCAGATGTGGCTAACGTCGCGCGCGAAGCGAGTAGACCCATACAGATCGGGAATACTCGTCACGTAACCCCTGTAGACGCGCAAGGACCTAAAGCGCC
>CAZUAM010000909.1:0-2010 GCA_964618095.1 uncultured Planctomycetaceae bacterium
AGGAGAACGAGCCGGAACGAGTGAGGATGGCCTGGACGCACAGCGAGCCGGTTGACGCCCGATACTGGTTCCCCTGTTTCGACTCGCCGACCGACCGGCTTACCAGCGAGGTCCTGGTGACCGTGCCGGAGGATTTCTTTGTGCTTTCGAACGGGGTGCTGGAAGGGAAGAAGGACAACCAGAACGGAACGCGTACCTGGCACTGGGTGCAGAAGCAGTCGCACGTGACCTATCTGCTGTCGGTGGTGGCCGGGGAGTTTGAGGCCTATGAGCAGGAGTGGGACGGCATTCCAGTGGTTTCCTACGTGCCCAAAGGCCGCCTGGCCGATGCCGCCCGATCGTTCGAGAAGACACCCCAGATGGTCAAGTTGTTTTCCGAGAAGATCGGCTACCGCTACCCCTGGCCGAAGTACACCCAGATCTGCGTCGACGAGTACATCGCCGGCGGCATGGAGCACACCTCGGCCACCACGCTGAAGCTGGGGACGCTTCACGACGAGCGGGCCCACCTGGACACCTCCAGCGACGGCCTGGTCTCGCACGAGCTGGCCCATCAATGGTGGGGCGACCTGTTGACCTGCAAGGACTGGGCCGAGCTGTGGCTGAACGAGAGCTTCGCCACCTACTTCGCCACCCTCTGGACCGAGCACGATCTGGGCCCCGACGAGGCGGCCTGGCGGCGATACGGGGAGGCCCAGTCGTACTTCTCGGAGGACGCGGGCCGCTACCGCCGGCCGATCGTCAGCTATCGCTACCAGCGGCCGGGGAACATGTTCGACCGCCACTCCTATCCCAAGGGGGCGCGCGTGCTGCACATGCTCCGCTTCGTGCTCGGCGAGGAGCGGTTCTGGAAGGCCCTCGGCCACTACTGCCGGAAGCACGCCTTCGGCACCGTGGAGACCGCCGACCTGCGCTCTGCAATCGAGGAATCCACCGGCCAGGGGCTCAACTGGTTCTTCGACCAGTGGGTCTGTCACGGCGGGCATCCCGAGTATCAGGTCGGCTACCAGTGGGATGGACAACAGAGCATGGTGCGGATGACCGTCCGGCAGACACAGAAGGTTGACGACCTCACACCGCTGTTTCGCATGCCCGTTGAAATCGAGCTGGTCGGGCCCGGGGCGACCACGCGGAAACGCATTTTGGTATCCAAGGCGGAGGAGACGTTCCACTTCTCGCTCCAAGAGCGGCCGCGGCGGGTCTGCTTCGACCCGCAAGATTGGATACTGAAAAAACTCAGCTTCGAGAAGAGCAAGCAAGAATGGCTCGACCAGGCGGCGCACGATAAGCACGTGATGTGTCGCGTCCGGGCCGTACAGGCGTTGGCCGAGTTTACCAAGGACAAAGAGGTGCGGGAGGTGCTGGCCGAGACGGCGCGGGGCGATAAGTTCTGGGCCGTACGGCAGGAGGCAGTCAAGGCACTGGCCAAGTTCATCGGTGAGCCTGCCCGCCGTGCCCTGCTTGGGGCAGCCCGGCGGGACTGCAAATCCGCCGTCCGCCGCGAAGCCATCAAGACCCTGGCCGACTTCTCACACGAACAGACCCGCGAGGCGCTGCGCGA
Organism: uncultured Planctomycetaceae bacterium; assembly: GCA_964618095.1. Classification (GTDB taxonomy): domain Bacteria; phylum Planctomycetota; class Planctomycetia; order Pirellulales; family Thermoguttaceae; genus CAZUAM01. Next base: position 1,562 of record CAZUAM010000909.1, read on the forward strand.
GATCATTCGGCAGGACCGTTCCTATTACGCCGTGGCCGAGGCCTTGCGGACGCTGGTTCGGGTGGACCGCGGCGGTTGCCGGCCGGATCTGCGGGCGGCGCTGAAACGGGAAAGCTACCAGGAGGTGATCCTCCGCGCGGCGGCCGACGGGCTGGGGGAGCTGGGCGACCGGGAAGCCGCCCGGCAGTTCTCGGCCCTTCTGGATCGGCCTTGCACGCCCCGCCGCCGCGCGGCCGTGATGAGCGCGCTGGCCAGGCTGGGCCAGGGCGATGCCAAGGTCACCAAGGCCCTGGGCCGCCAGCTCGACGACGACCGGCATTGGGTCCGCAGCGCCGCCTGCGAGGCGCTGGGCAGGATGGGCGATCCGGTGGCCATTGAGCTGCTGCTTGCCCGCCGCGAAAAGGAAACCGTCTCACGTGTGCTTCGCGCCATCGACGACGGCCTGGCCA
>CAZUAM010000910.1:0-1999 GCA_964618095.1 uncultured Planctomycetaceae bacterium
TTTCAACATAAGTTTGCAGTATTAGGAAGTCCGTTCCCCGTGTGCAGGAAGTCGCAGACAGATTCAAACGGACGCAACAGGCCCGTCGAGCACTGGAATTTCGGCGTCGATGATGGGCGCCTGCCCGGCGATGACAAGCAAACCCGGGTCGATGTTCCGCGCCGGCGGCTGTGTGGACCTGTAAAATGGCGCGAAGGCCCGCATCTTGCTGCGGATTTCGGACGGCCTGACTTTGTAAAGGCTCTTTGCTCCACGTGGAGTGGACGGTGGGAATCGGGGATCAGGCGACGGGGGAAGGGGCAAAGGTCAAGGGGCAAGGGTCAACGGCCAAGCGTCAAAGGCGAAGGAGAGAAGGGGAACCGGTCTCGGCTCTTGGGAAGCCGGCCGCTGAATGCTGCTTGCTGACAGCCGGCCGGTCAGAACTGAACACCGCGCAGCGGGCACCGCGCACTGACGACCGACCGCCGGCCGCTCCGGTCACAGCAGCGGGTTCTCGGCCAGCGCCTTCAGGCGGACCCAGCGGCGGTCGACCTCGGCCTGGACGTCGGCGGCCAGCTCGGCGAACGGGGGGGTGGCGATGTGGCTGAAGGCCCGCCCGAGCTTCTTGAACGCCTCGGTGACGGGGATCTTCTTGCCCTTGGCCTCCGGGTCGTAGCTGATCGCGGTCACGCCGCCCTCGACCTCGAACAGCGGGTGCAGGCAGGCGTCGACGACGGCCCCCACCGCGTCGGTGGCGGTGGATTCCTCCATGCCCCAGTTCAGCGGGCAGACGCTGAAGACCTTGCCGAAGGCGAAGTTTCCGGCGCGGACGGCGGCCTGGGCCTTGCGGGCCTTGCGGACCATGTCGGCCGGGTTGGACTCCGCCGCCTGGAACAGGTAGGGGGCGAAGGTGCCGCGGAGGATTTCGATGATGTCCTTGTGGTGGGTCTGCTTGCCGGTCTGGACCTTGCCGCGGGGGGCGTTGGAGTTCAGTTCGCCCTTGAAGCCGGTGTAGCAGAGCTGCCCGCCGGTGTTCATGTAACCCTTGTTGTCATACTCCAGAATGATCATCGGGTCGTTGCGGAGGGCGGCGCCGATGACCTGGTCCATGCCGATGTCGTCGCCGCCGTCGCCGCTGACGCAGATGAAGGTGATGTCCTCTTTGACCTTGCCCTGCCGCTTGAATCGCTTGTACATCTCGATCACGCCGGTGGCCGTCGAGCTGGCGTTGTGGAACAGGTTGTGGACGTAGGGCACCTTGAAGCTGCTCAGCGGGTAGCCGGTGGTGACCACCATGCCGCAGCCGGTGTTGAAGAACAGCACGACGTGGCCGTCGATGCCGCGGAGGAACTGGTTCAGGTTGGTGAAGATGCCGCAGCCCGGGCAGGCTGAGTGCTTCTCGAACCGAACCGGCATCTTGCTCAGCTCGCGCATGTTGACGCGGTTGCCCTGGCCCGCGTTCAGGGTGCAGTCCTCGGCCCGGATCGGCTGGATGGTCTGGACCGGCTTGTAGTCCTCGTCGCCGGGCCAGGCGCCGTAGTACCACTTCTCGCGGCGTTCGTCGGGGTCGTCGACGTTGGGCCACTTGGCGCCCAGGTCGAACAGGTAGAGGGCGTCCTCGCAGGTGAAGATCAGCCCGCCCAGCCCGTAGGTCCGCTGGATGATCGTCGCGTCGTTGCCCTCCTTCTGGAGCAGGGCGCCGATCTCGTTGGCCAGGTAGTTGCCCGCGCCGTACTGGCTGACCCGCTCGGCGACGACCAGCTTGCGGGTTTCGCCGACGGCCCGGCGCATCAATTCGGCCGGCCAGGGGCGGAGCACCTGGGGCATGATCACCTTGGCCCGCTTGCCCTGGCGGGCCAGGAGGTCGACGGCGTCCTTGGCGGCCTCGCCGGCGGTGTTCAGGGCCACCAGGGCGACCGGGGCGTCCGGCTCGCCGTGGACGTCGACCTGGTTGTAACGCCTGCCGGTGGCAGCGGCGTACTCGTCCAGGATCTGTGGCAGCAGCCGGGCGGCCTTCTCC
>CAZUAM010000911.1:0-1995 GCA_964618095.1 uncultured Planctomycetaceae bacterium
TTAGATACCCTTGGAGGCTCAAGAATTCCCGAATTCTTGAATAATCCGGGCTAGGTTCTTGGGGTGTCAACAAGCTGTCACCCCGGGCGCAAAAAGACTACAGGAAAAGGCGAGTTTGCCCCGCCGCTGGAGGACACGGGAGTGGACGGCCGAGCTGGCGAAAAAGTGGCCGGCTGAGACGAGCCTCTTGCCGGCCGAGAGAATTATTCGCAGCCGCCGCAGCGGAGGCCACCCCCTACCGCCTACTGCCCTCCACCGGCCGGTTGCTCCGCGATGGCCAGCCGCTCGGCGATGGGTGGATGGCCGTGGAACAGCAGCACGTCCAGCCAGTGGGGGCTGGGGTCGTCCTTGTTGAGCTTGGCCAGCTTGCGAAAGGCCGACACGTAGGCCTCTTTCAGCCCGGTGCGGCGGAGTGCGTAGCGGTCCGACTGCCGCTCGTAGCGTCGGCTGAGGAGGTTTTGTAGCGGTTCGAGCAGCATCGCGAAGACCGTCAGGATCAGCATCACCAGCGGGAGGCTGGAGGCCGGCAACGTCTGGTAGTTGCCGTCCCAGTGGTCCGCCGACAGAAGAAGTAGCCGGTCGCAGATCCAGAAGCCGGCCGCACTGTAAAAGATCCCCACGGCGATCAATTTGTAGATGTGGCGGAAGACGTGGTGGCCGATTTCGTGGGCGAAGACGACTTCGATCTCCTCGGGGGTAAAGCCGCTGAGCAGCGTATCGCCCAGCAGCACCCGCCGGGTCCGTCCCAGCCCGGCCAGCATGGCGTTGGCCTTGACCGTCTCCTCGCTGATGCCGATGCGATAGACGCCGGCGATCGACAGCCCGGTTCCTTGGGCCAGTCGCGCGAGCCGCTGGGAGAGTTCCGGGGCGTCGAGCTTTTCGATCTTGTAGAACAGGGGCAGGATCAACACGGGCGCGAGCTGCCCCAACAGGACGCTCACCACAAAGAACGCGCCCGCCGCAACCAGCCACCAGAGCGGCCCCACGGTCCAGATTAGCCAGTAGAGTCCCAGGACCAACACCAGCCCGAGTCCCACGGCCAGGGCGTTGCGTTTGGCGTAGCGCCACAGCCAGGCTGCGAACGTCTGGGTGCTCAGGGCGAAGCGGTGCTCCAGCACGTGGCCGCAGTAGAAGGAGAGCGGAAACGACACGCAGACGTGCCCCGCGACGACGACCAGAAACATGGCCACCAGCCGCAGCGACATGTGGAAGTAGTCGTCGGCGGGCAAATAGCCTTTCAGCCAGGCGTCGATCCACCCGGCCAGCAGCAGTGCCACCACTGCCAGGTAGGCCACGTCCAGCCCCTTGTCAGCCAGCGTGCAGACCAGATCGTAGCGGCCGTAACGTTTGGCCTCGGCCAGTTCCTCGCCGGTCATTCCGGCCGAATCGAGGTGTTCGGCTTCGGGCGTTTGTTCCGGTTGCTCCGGCGGTTGTGCTTCGTCGGGCAAAGGTGCGATCCTAATACGTGTGGACTGATCCGTTTGCGAGTCGCCAATAGCCGGGAGGCAACGCCTCCCGGATCACTCCGGCGGCTGTGAGCCGCCGGCTATTGACGCGCGGTTGTATTGGATCAGTGAATACGGGGGCCACGCTACCGCAACTCTACCTCTTTCTGGCTACCCAGGTCCAGTGCCGGTTGGAGGTTGCCCGGACGGAGTCCTGCGGTTGACCCATCTCGGCCGCCAAGCGGCGGATTTCTTCCACCGTCAAGGCTGCCCGCAGCGAGTCTTCGAACATCTGCTGCTGGTGCCGGTTGGCCCCCGCGGCGTAGGTCTCCACCAGCCGGCGGACGGTCCGGTCGTCTTGGGGGCGGAACAGGTCGCGGAAGAACACCAGTCCGCCGGGAGCGGCCACCCGCCAGGCTTCGTCGAGCACCTCTCGCGGGTCGGGCACGTGGTGCACGATGCTGTTGGAGATCACGTTGGGGAACTGCCCGGCGGGAAAGGGCAGCCGCTTGGCGTCGATCCGCTGGAGCCGGATGCGATCGGCCAGGCC
>CAZUAM010000912.1:0-1978 GCA_964618095.1 uncultured Planctomycetaceae bacterium
AATTCACCGCCCTGCTGAACGACTACACGGATCCCGGCAGCCCGTCAGAGTTGTTCCCCTTTGCCGATCCGTTTGACCACGACGGCGACGGCGTGAGCTACACGGTTGACCTCGGTGTGGCCCTGCGTGACGGGCAGCTCTGGTTCGACGACGCGACTCTCGAGCTGCCCCCGTTCCCCGGGCTGACCTGGGACGAGGCGGACTCCACCTGGGGTTTCGTCGACCCCGGTCCTCCGGCCGATTCCCACTGGGACGGGGGCGCGCTCGACGCCGTCCCCACGGACGCCGACATGGCGCTGGTGGCAGCCGGCGTCTGCACCGTGGAGGACCCTGGGAGGACGGCTCTGGGGCTGGTGATTGGAAACCCCGGAACGGTCCACGTCGCCGCGGGCGGCGAGCTGGCGATCATCGAGGATGTGCAAGTCAGCGAGGGTGGCACCCTGGCCGTCGAGGGCAGCCTCACGGCCGCCTCCCTGACCACCGCCGGCACCACCAGCTTTGCCCCCGGTCCGGCCGACACGATCGGGACCCTCAGCGTCACCGGCGGCTCGCTGACCACCTCCACCAATCTGGCCGTCGAGGTGATGGAAGTCACCGGGGGCACCGTGGACACCACCACTAGCAGCGTGCAGATCAGCCAGAGCCTGGCACTGGGCGGCACCCTCTTCGAGATCGAGGCGCCTTCGACGTTCATGGTCAGCGGCTCGGACCTGCTTGCCAACACCCTAGTGGCCCTCGGCGGCGGGACATTGACCGTAAGCGGTTCGGGCGTTATGGGCGCGGACCTCGTTGTACCCAATACCGATTACATGGTGACCGCCAACTCCAACCTGAAGCTGGTCGTGATGCCCGATCTGCCGGACCCTGTCCCCGACGCCATCTTGGGCAATGTGGCGCTGGCCGGCGCTCCGGACCTGGAGCTCGTTGTCTCGTATGCGGACGCGTGGAGCCAGCCCAGCAACGCCAGTTTCGGCGAGATCAGCGGCAACGGCACGATTGTATGGGCCGGGGGGACCGGCCAGTTCTCGGTCCGGGACACGGTGTCCCCGGGAGGCAGCAACTCCGGCCAGTTGAGCATCACGGGTGACCTGAGGATGGAACCGGACTCAACCTACCGGTGGGGCCTTGATGCCGCGGGCGAGGACGCCTTGTTCGTCAACGGCCACCTCGATCTGGCCTCGGAAGGAAGCTGGACGTTGAAGCTGGTCAACGAGAACGCGCCGGTTGGCCCCTACGGCGAAGCGGCGTTCATAATTGCCTACACCACCCTGGAGGGCGACTCGCTGGGGGACTACGGCATCGACTACTTCATCGACACCAGCCAGGCCGAGAACTGGGTCTTCACCGGGGGAGTTCCCTCGCTCAGCAAGGACATTGCCGCCGGATTTGTCGCCTTGGTGGGGCTGGAGGAAATCCTCGAACTGCAATGGAAGACCGACGCCGACGAGTCGTACAACAATCCTGACAACTGGTTCAACGGCGCCGTCCCCGAGGGCATGGACGCGGAGGCTAACTTCCTGGACGACATTCCCTTCACGGCCGACCGCGAAGTGAGCGTGAATTCGCCGGTGACGGTGGGTACGATCAACTTCGACAACGCCACCAGGAGCTATACGCTCGCGGGGCCGGCCGTCATCACACTTCAGACCTCCAGCGGCAACGCCCAGATCAACGTAGAGCAGGGCGATCACACCATCTCGGCCCCGCTTCTTGCTCCTGACGGCCTGGCGGTCGATACGGCTGACGGGACCAGCCTGACGGTCAACACCACCGCTGCCTATTCCGTGGTGGAAGGGACCTTGAGCAAGGACGGGGCCGGTTCGCTAGCCCTGGGCGGCAGGTTAATCGTTATTGGCGATCTGAACCACAACGGCGGCGTGCTGGAGGTCGGCCCCGGTGTCCTGGCCCAGCCGGGCGGCCCGGTCACCATCGGAAACGCGACGCTGGAGGTCGCCGGCTCCGTCCCCCGCCAGATCGA
>CAZUAM010000913.1:0-1961 GCA_964618095.1 uncultured Planctomycetaceae bacterium
TGTTGGCGACAAACGTGCCGCATTGCGCTGTCGCCGACAGAGTCGCCTCCCACAACTTATTCTTCGGCCGCCCCCAAGCAGCCGGCTGCTGCGCCGGAGGGTCCTGCCGGCCGTCCGCCGGAAAGGGGGATAGTCCCATTTTCGCTTCGCGATAATCGGGAAATCCTCTTCACCGCAAAGCCGGCGGCGCCGCGGCCGCCGAATCGGGCTTGAGCTCTCTCAGCAGGCGAACCGCCGCCTCGACCAGCAGCTCCCCCCCGCCCGGCTGGATGCGACTGTTGACCGTCTCGTAGCTGCCCTCGGCAAACGCCTTGCGGGTGGGCACGTAGCCGGGTGCGTCGTGGGCCAACTCCACGACCAGGGTGGTCTCAAACGGCGAGGCACGCTTGATGGCCAGCCCCAGGTCGACGAACACCTCGCCCGGCAGCGCGACTAGCGCCACCTGCCGGCCGAGGCGGACGACCTGCACCGGCATCGGCAATCTCTCGCCGCCGCGCATCCGGCAGGCCATGATCTTGTACGCCTTGACCCGCTCCAGAAACGGCACCTTCCGGTTGCCCACGTTCTGCATGGTCTCCTTCGCCCAGGCGATCTCCTCTGCGTCGTACTGCTGCAACGGGGCGTGGACAATCTCGTGGCGGACGGCCAGCGACGGGTGTTCGACGCCCTTTAGCTCGTCCAACTCCGACTTGACCGTGGCGGCCAGCGCATCACCGATCCGCTGGGCTTCCTGCTGTCCCTTCTGAGGACGGCGATGGGAGACGTCGATGTGGTTGATGTCGCCGCAGGTGCCCAGTCCGAACAGCGAGACGAACCCCTTGCCGAGTTTCTGCCGCAGCGATTGTTCCAGGTGGTACGGGTAGTCGGCGCTGTAGAGGGTTCCGCCGACGGTATCCAGGTGCAGTGCGAAGACCGTCAGCGAGGCCAACGGGCGGTTGTCGGCCTTGCCTGCAACCAGCAGAATCCCCACGTCGGGATCGATCGGCCCGGCGGGGCTGACGATGTCCGGGTTGAGTTTGCCGGGATTGAATCGCACGGAGCCGTCCTTCATGAGGAACTGCCGGTTGAAAGACAGCCCGTCCTGCTTACCCACCCCCGCCTGCAACTTCACCGGCCGCAGCGCTTCCTGGGCATCGGCGATTACCCGGGCGATTTTCTCCGCCAACTCTCCCGAGTAGTCGATCTTCTCGTGCGGATCGCTGCCGGCTTTGGCCATGGCCCGATTATGGAACTCTTCCCGCAGAGTCCCAAAGTACAAAGGGCCCGTGTGGCTGTGGGTGGCGGAGATGAGGATGTTCGGGGCGGGAATCCGGGTCTGCTGCTCGGCCAGCAGCCGGGCCCGGCGCGACAGATCCAGCGGGACGCCGATCAGATCGCAGAACACCAGTGCCGCCCGCCGACTGCCCTGGCGGAGCACGATCGCCTTGGCCTGCAAGGGATCGTGGGTGCCGGTGCTGGGCCGCTGGTGGAAATAGCCGCTCATCCGCCAGCCCACCGGCGGCGTGATCTCCACCACGGCGACCCCGGCCTCCATCTCAGAAGCGCGAGCCGCAGCGGGCGCTGGCGCCGCGGCCAGCGAAGTCGCAAGTACGACAGGGATACACGGGATGAGCTTCATCTTGCCACCTCCGGATACTCAGCCTGGTTCGGTTCCTCAACCCGACTGACCATGGTAGCGTCTTTGCCGTGGCTTGTGCAAGAACGACGCCGAAGTTTTGACTTGCGAAGAACAGCGCGGTTGGCGACCGTTCCAACCCCGCCCTTCCGGGCGGGGCTTTGGGCGAAAGCAGGAAACGTGGAGTCGTTCTTGCACGGGCCTCCGGCGTTTTTCAACCTCGTGCCGGTGATCCCGAAAAAGGCCCGCCCGATTCCGTTGGCCCTGCTGAATTCTCTTCTTCCCCTGATCGGTCGCATCGGATATAAGCAACTCATATTCCAATGCCGTGTTTCGTGGCATCTGG
>CAZUAM010000914.1:0-1961 GCA_964618095.1 uncultured Planctomycetaceae bacterium
CCAGGACAGCAACGCGTCCTCGACGCGTGGCTGGACCTGGCTATTCCTTGTCAGGCTGCGTCGTAAGCAGAGCCCGACTCCGCTTCACCAGGCGGGCCGATTATAGCACCGAACTGACGAAAATGTCAGTTCTCAAAAAGACCATTGAAATCCGGGGTTGACACGGGGGCGGTTATGGGTGACCCCGATTACACCGATTACGGGGTCCGGATCAAGGCCCGCAGCCCCGCGGTTCAAACCCTGGTCGTTCAGATCACCTCCGGCCGCGCGGCCTATTTGCCCACCAGGCGGGCCGTGGCCGGCGGCTATAGCGCCCGAATCGTCGACGGCGTGGTTGGTCCCGAGGGGGGCGACGTGCTCGTGCATGAGACCGTCAAGAGGTTGGAGGCAACGTGGCCGCGTGATTGACCTGGTTTTGCTTTGCACGATCCTGTGCAGAGAGGCAATCGAGAAGGCTTTCACGGCGGCAACCACTCGATGCCGGATTTCGTCGCACGCAGTCGCTTGCAGCGGATGCTCGATCCGGCGCCCTCTTCGTAGTACACGATCAGCACCGACCCATCCTTGAGATTGACCATCGACGGGTACGCCCCGCCTACGCCGTCGACCGGGACGTTCCTGCTCCACGTCTTGCACTCATCCAGGCTGTAGTGGAGGCTGGTGGCAGGCACGCGATGGGCCAGCAGGATGACGCCGTCGCGGGTGCGGAGGAAATAAGGGCAGTGTCCGGGAAAGCCGATCGGCTTCGACACGCTCCAGGTGTTGCCCCGGTCCTTGGAGGCCGAGAAGCACATCTGGGGGCGCTGGGCGGCGTAGAGGGTCCCCTCCTCCCCGGGCAATACGGCCAGCTCGATCACGTCGGTCTCCGCGTCCAGCCGAAAGCCGCCGTTGTCGATGTCGACCAGCTTCCAGGTCTTCCCACCGTCGTCGCTTATGCCGACGGCCCCGGCGCTGGTCCCGGGCAGCTCCCGGTAGAGCCCCAGGATCAGCCGGCCGTCGGAAAGCTCGCGGATCGGGGCGCTGCAATAATAGGAGTCGAACAGTTGCCGCGGGCGGGACCAGGTCTTGCCCAGGTCAGCCGAGCTGACGATCCAGGTACCCAGCCCGGTCCAGCGTTTTCCCGGTTGGGTGGCCTTGCGCAAGGAGAAAAAGTTGCAGATCAGTTGGCCGTTTTTCAACTGGACGATCGAGGGGTCGCGGTCGTCGTCGGGGCTGTCGAAAAGGATTTCGGCCTTGCTCCAGGTGTGGCCCTCGTCGGCGGAGGTGCAATAGCAGATCCGTCCTCCCTTGGGCAATTGCTCGTTGGGCATCGCCACGTGGCCGTAGCCCGCATAAAAGACCGTCATCAATCGGCCGTCGCTCAGGCGGCAGACGTCCGGGAAGGCCTCGTAGCCGCCGGCGCCTGCGTCCCGGCAGACGTAGGCAAACAGCGGCGGGGGTACGACGAACTTGCCCTCTGCCTTGCGGGCGTTGCCGGTGACCGCGATCTGCCGCACGTGGGCCCGGCCCTGGTTGGCATAGAAGCCGATCCGGCCGCGGCGCAGGTTCGCGTCCTTGGCCTCATAGAGGACCTTGCCGTTTAAGGAGACCTTCAAGGTGTCGCCGATGGCTTGCAGCCCACCCGTGTGCCAGGTGCCGGCCGGCTTGTCCAGGCCGCCGACGCGCCGGATCTCGTTCCACGACTGGCTGGAATCGGACCGCACGAGGATCGCCTGGCCGCGATCGAAATGCACATAGTAATAAGTCCGTGCATCCACCGCCCGGACCACGAACCCGCAGGCCAGCACGCCCCGCTCGTCCGGCTCCACAAGGAACTCCGCCCGCAGGGTCACGTCCTCCCACTCCAGCGGCGTGAAGAAGGCCCGCGACATCTGCTCCCGGCCGTCGAGCACCAGTTCGCCCTCGGAGATCCACGCCGTCTCCTCCAAAAAGGCCCATTGCCCGGCGGCCCCCGGGGCGGA
>CAZUAM010000915.1:0-1957 GCA_964618095.1 uncultured Planctomycetaceae bacterium
CGAGATCGCGCGTCTGCGGGAGCAGTTGGCCCAGGAGCGAACTCGTGCCGACGCTTTGGCGGCTCGGCTGTCCGTGCCGCCCTTCGTCCGTTACGTCGGCTCTACGGGTCGACAGAGGCAAAGCACTTTGGCCCCGATGACTTGGAGGTCATACGGCAATCGATGATCGACGCGGACCTGTCGCGAAAAGTGATCAATGGCCGGGTTAGCCGAATCAAGCGAATGTTCCGCTGGGCATCCAAGAAGCGTTTCGTTCCGCCGGAGACTTACCATGGTTTGAAGGCGGTCGAAGGGCTGCTTCTGGGTCGGTCAAAAGCCCGCGAAACCGAAAGGGTTAAGCCCGCGGCTGAAGCCCACGTGAAAGCCGTCTTGCCATACCTTACTCCACAAGTCCGAGCGATGGTCCGGGTGCAGGACTTGACCGGGATGCGTCCTCAGGAAATCAGGAACCTCCGACTCTGTGACCTGGAGATGTCTAGTGATATTTGGGTGTACACACCATACACACACAAAACCGAACATTACGGCCATGTTCGCAGAGTAGCCATTGGCCCAAAGGCGAAAGCGATTCTTGGTCCATTCCTCAGGCCTGAGACGCCGGAGCGATACGTCTTCAGTCCCAGAGAGGCTGTTGAAGCAGTGCGAGCAGAGAGACGAAGAAGGAGGAAGACCTCTCGGACGCCTAGCGAGCGGGCAAGAAGGCGGAAGACTAACGGAAAGAGGCGGCCTGGTATTCAATATACGAAGAGCAGCTACGAGAATGCGATTGATCGTGCGTGCAAGAAGGCTGGCGTGCCACACTGGACGCCAAATCAGCTTCGGCACAGTTGTGCCACACGGGTCCGGCGGAAATACGGAATTGAAGGTGCAGCAGCTGTTCTAGGGAACAGTCTCGGTATGGTGGCAGAGGTTTATGCGGAAGCGAATTTCCAATTGGCGATCGACATCATGCGAGCGATGGGATGTCGGCGAACTGCTGCTTGAGCCATCGGAAGATGTAATCGATCACGCTCTTGGCGATCCGGATGTCTGGATTCGCGGTGTAGCCCGCTGGCTCGAAACGACTATGAGCGAGCTTCTCGGAAATCGCGCGCAGGGGCACGCCGTGTTGCAGGGCCAGAGACGTCAAGATACCCACGGAATCGCAGAGTCCTGCGATTGTCGAACCCTCCTTGGCCACCTTGATAAAGAGTTCTCCCGGCGTAGAGCCCGGTCGCATCACCAACCCCTTGCGGGGGCGGCTGAGAATCGACGGCAGACTCCTGGACCATCTCGGGCAGTTCGGAGTTGTACAGCCGGGTGTAGCTGGCCGGGTGGATGGAACGCAGCGTTCCGCCCTCGGTGAGCCGTACTGAAACCAGCCTACGACTCATGGGATTCTCCGGTTGTGTTGTCCCGAAACCTCACCGGGGCTGCTGCTCTTTGTCTGGTCGGCTTCACGGCGGCGTCCCGGGGGGCGTCGCGGCCGACCGTCAGAGCTTCCCTAGCGAACGCCATTTCGCCAAGTCGATATCCGCCTGGTCATTCCACTGCCAGATGTTTGTGCTCCCGCCCGTCAAGGCCGCCTTGGGCACGCGAAACATGGCGCTTCCGGAGTAGCGGTTGAGGCGGAAGAGCGGGCCTTGGTATTGAGCCTGCGCTTGGGTCGCCGGGATTGGTCCCCACGACCCGGAAGCGTCCTGGTAATCGCGATTCGGGAGCGTCGTCACGGTCGCCGCGCGACCGGCGCTACAGGCAATCGTGTTGTCTTCGACCACGATCCCGACCAGCCCGGCCACCGGGCCGTTCTTACTGCCATTCACCTGGTTGGTGGGGTTAATGGCGCCGCGGTCCTGATACTGGCACAAGATTCCCCCACCGCCATCGACGATCGTGTTGCCGTGGATCCAGGTCTTGGAGGCGAAGGAGTAGGAGACCTTTGTGACCGGGTCGACGTACGTCCCGGCGGCGCAGGCGT
>CAZUAM010000916.1:0-1954 GCA_964618095.1 uncultured Planctomycetaceae bacterium
CGTCGGCCACGGCTACCTTGTCGAGTTGCAGGTAGTGCTGCCGCATGGTGGAGGGGTTACAGCCGAAGGCGATGGCCGCGTCGTCCTCGGTAATGCCGGCCATCCGGGCTCGTGACATGGCCGTGCCGCGGAAGTTGTGGAGCTTGAATCGCTTGGCCTCGGTCGTGTCGAAGTAGCACGCCACCTCGTCCTGGAGCCAGGCCTTCAGCCTCGACGGCGAGAAATCCTTGACCGAGTTCGCGCAGTGCGGCCTACCTCTTTTGCGGTGGATCGCCCGCAACTCGTCAGCGAATCGCTCGAACACGTAGGTTGGCCCGGCGACGGCCACGAGTTCCTTGAAAAGGTCTGCGGGGAGCAGGCAAGACCGCTCTTGCCGCCCCTTCGTCGTCTCGGCGACGAACGTCAGCCGCCCATCCTTCAGGGCATCAGTCCGGGCCGAGCAGAGTTCGCCGATGCGGCAGCCGATGGCCGCTTTGACTTCCAGCAGCAAGATCGGCAACCGCCAGTCCCACCGGGCGTCCAACCAGTCGAACAGGGCCTTCTGTTCCTCCGGCTCGATAATGCGGGCCGGCTTTTCGTCTTCCTTTGGGACGGTGACGTCCTGAAAAGGGTTCTCGTCGGCAATCTTCAGCTTGCCCCGGAACCAGCAGCCGTAGACGATGCGGAGGTTCTCGATGTTCCCTCGAACGGTTCGTGGAGCCAGGCCTTGTTCGATACGCTGGGCCTTGAATTCCTCCGCCATGGCCGGGGTGATGTCGGTCGGGCCGGAGGTGTCTGGGAACAGCTTGCGAAGCGTACCGACTGCCAGTGCATATTGCTGGACCGTACTGGGGCGAAGGCCTTCCGCCTTCATGTGTCGATTCAATCGCTTCACGGCTTCGTCCCATGACACGCTTTCACGTTTGGGCCGCGCGCGATAGGCTTCCCGAATGACAGCCAGCGCTGCCTCTTGTGCCCTCTTGCGGTTCTTCTCGCGGGTGGAGAGTTCCTTCCGCTCGCCGCCCGGGCCGTCGAAGCAGACGAACAACCATGGACGACCGGCACGCTTCTTCAAGCTGAATCGCACCCGGCGGCCGTCGTCAAGCGTGCATACCTCGGAGCTACGCCGAGTTCGTTTTGATGTACTCATCAAGCATCTCCCGAGTAAACCGATAGCGGCGTCGCGGCCCACGAAGAGGTGTGAGCCGACCACGTTCGACAAGACCGTAAAGGGAACCCCTGGTAACACCGAGGTAGTCGGCAGCTTGCGTCGCATTCAAAAAGCCCACCTCGGATGAAGCGGAATTCGACTGCAGTGTCGCCAAGACGGATGACAACAGCGCCCGCGCATCCCGTGGGCTACAGAAGCGGACACCTTTGAATCGCTCATAGACGCCCAACAGCCCAACGTCGGCGGCCTGGTCAGCAGTTTCACGAACTACGGCTGCGCAGTCCTCGAACACTTGCATATCGGCGTCGGGGTGCGCCCGCAGCGCAGAGAGTTCGGTGGCCCGATGGCGGAGCCATCGCTCGAAGCCTTTCATGATAGAAACTCCTTCTCGTTCGACGGTTTGCGTGTGTCATTCGGATTAGCAGAGTCCTCCGTTTGTCTCGTGGGTCGATTCAGAGGTTGCATTTCGTCGGCGACCTTTTCGGCTTCGGCAATGAGGGCTTCCAGGGCCGCGAGCCAAGTTCGTGCATCGCTGACCGAAATGCGACCGCCTTTGCCGGCGTGGGCGGAACCGTGAAAGAAGATCTGGATTCTCGGCGTGCGGCGGCTCGCGTCCGGCGGGGAGATCTCGGCGCGAATTCGCATCAGGGAGCGGAGTTCGCCGCCGGCCAGGGGTTGGACGATCAGCGTTACGGTGCCTTCGTGTTCTTCACGCTCGATCATTTCGGAGTCCTTCCTCGACGATGTGGGCTAGCCTGGATTCCCACGTTAGTTTTTTGACTTAACACCACGCAGTCACTCGCG
>CAZUAM010000917.1:0-1951 GCA_964618095.1 uncultured Planctomycetaceae bacterium
GGAGACGTGCTTCACGGTCGAGCACCATTAGAGAATTGTCAATCTTACGCAGCGCGTCTGCCAGCTCGTCGCCAGGACATGGAAAGCTCAATATTCCCGACAGTACCGGATCGCCATCCACGGTCCAGTAGAGATCAGGGGTTTGGCACAGCCATTTAGCGAGTTCTTCGGCGACGATTTCCAGATACGAACCCTGCTCTGTGTCCATGGTAACCTTGCCTCCAGTAGTCAAGTAGACTACAAACTAATGATTGCCCTATGATAGTATATTCAGGCTGAGGGAATCTGCCAATACTTGAAATCACTCCTTGTGCACCCGGAAACTGCATTTATGCCTGCCCACTTCTGTGAACTACCTCGCCCACGCACTTCCGTTCCTGGATGACCCGTACCTGGCGGCCGGCACCGGTGTGCCCGATTGGCTCACGGTGGCCGAGCGCGGCGTTCGGGTGCGCCCCAAGTCCGCCGAGCGGTTTGTGGAAGATCCGCAGCCGCACACGGCTTCGGTGGCGCGGGGCATCTTGCAGCACCTCGGAGACGACCGCCGGTTCCACCAGGGCCGGGCGTTCGCCGAGCTCTCGCTGGGGTTGAGCGCCGCCGCCCGCGAGACCTTGGGGGCCGATTCAAGCTTCCGGCCCCTATTCCTGGGGCATCTGCTGGTCGAAGTCCTGCTGGATGCCTCGCTGGTGGCCGAGGACCCCGCCCGGCTGGAAGCGTATTACCGGGCCCTCGACCGCGTGGACGCCTTGCTGGTCGAACAGGTGGTCAACCGGATGGCCTCCCGGCCCACCGGGCGGCTGGCCCCGATGATCTCGGGATTCTGCCGGGAGCAGATCTTGCGGGATTACCTGGAAGATGGCAGACTATTGGTGCGGCTGAACCAGGTAATGCGCCGGGTGAAGCTGGCCCAACTGCCCGAGGGTTTCCGCGAGTTGCTGCCGGAGGCCCGGCGGCTGGTAGAGGAGCGGAAAGGCGAACTGCTGGAAGGCATTCCGACATCGTATTTGTAAGAGGCGACTCCCGTCGTCGGCCGGCCCGAAAGAGAGCCAAGAAGGAACACCCGTCCCCAACCGAATACCCCGGAGAACACCATGCGCTACGGAATGAATCTGCTGATGTGGACCGACACGCTCACCGACCAGATGCTGCCGTTGTTGGATCAGCTCCAGCAGATCGGCTACGACGCGGTGGAGATCCCGGCCTTCGATCCCAACGTCGGCAACTATGCCAAATGGGGTAAGCGTTTCGACGAACTGGGGCTATCGCGCACCGGCACGGCGGTCCGCGGCCCGGACGAAAACCCCATCAGCGCCGATCCGGCAGTGCGGAAAAAGGGCGTGGAGGCGAACAAGATCACGCTCGATTGCTGTGCGGCCGCCGGCTGCGAGGTGATGGCCGGTCCGTTCCACTCCGCCCTGGGCCACTTCAGCGGCGCCGGCCCCACCCAGGACGAATGGAAATGGGGCGTGGAGAGTATGCAGCAGGTGGCCGAGCACGCCGAGAAGGTGGGCGTCACCCTGGGCATCGAGTATCTCAACCGTTTCGAGTGCTACCTGCTGAACACGGCGGCCGACGGGGCCCGGTTTTGCCGCGACGTGGGGCATCCGAGCTGCAAGATGATGTACGACACCTTCCACGCCCACATCGAGGAGAAGAGCATCCCCGAGGCCATCCGCTCGCTGAAGGATTGTCTGTGCCATGTGCATATCTCCGAGAACGACCGCAGCACGCCGGGCTCAGGAAACGTCCGCCGGCGCGGCTCGTTTGGCTCATAACGAACCAGCGCGTGCGGCGCGCGCGTTCTTTGACGGCTGGTCGGGCGCGGCCGGGCCGCGTCGAGCCGATTGCAGCGGATTGACTCGGGGTGCCTGGCGCACTCGGCCGATCGCTGAAATACCTCACGCGCCGCACAAATGTAATGCATGGCGCAGCGCACGGACGCAGGACACGA
>CAZUAM010000918.1:0-662 GCA_964618095.1 uncultured Planctomycetaceae bacterium
CTGGTCGACGCGCTCGACCTGGCCGCCAACGATTTGGCCGGCCGCGACCCCCGGCCGCCGCGGTCGGTCCGCGCGGCGATTGAGGATATTTCCGCCGACACCGGCCTGATTGCCGAGGCGAAGGCCTGCCTCGATCCGGACGTCGATCTCACCGAACTGGCTGCTCGGGCGGCCAGGCTAACGTGCGAACACTTCGGGACGTTCGGCTCCCCAGACACGTTCGCCGGCCAAGGTCGTCGGATATTGATGTTCGCGCCGCTGTACCTATCAAGTCACTGCGTCAACTACTGCACGTATTGCGGATTTCGCTACCCGAACCGCATTGGCCGGAGACATCTTCCCGTCGAGAAGGCCCTGTCGGAGGCAAACATTCTGTTGGGCCGTGGCTTCCGGCACATCTTGTTGGTTGCCGGCGACTTTCCTCGACTGACCAATACGGAGTATTACACCGAGGTCATTCGCGCGTTGACCGCCCGCGGGATCACCCCAGCCGTGGAAATCGCGCCCCAGAGCACCAACTCCTACGCCGAACTGGCGGCGGCCGGGGCCTGTGGGGTGACGTTGTACCAGGAGACTTACCTGGAAGACCTCTACCATCGCTATCATCCTCGGGGCAGCAAGGTCTCGTTTGGGGACTTTGGCCTTCAGGCCGTCGAACCGGG
>CAZUAM010000918.1:672-1941 GCA_964618095.1 uncultured Planctomycetaceae bacterium
CGACGGCTGGGGTTAGGCGTTCTGCTCGGTCTGGCCGACCCTCGCAAGGACCTCGTGGCCATGATGCGACATGCCCTATACCTTCAGGCCCGTTTTCCCGACCGCACGTTGGCCTTCAGCTTACCGCGAATTCACGAGGCTCCCGAGGGGTTCCGTCCGCCGTACCAGGTCGACGACGAGCTGTTTGTCCGCCTCTACTGTACCTTGCGGCTGGCCTTTCCGCGGGCCGAGCTAGTGCTCTCCACTCGCGAACCGGCGACGTTGCGAAGTCGCCTGGCCCGGATCTGCATTACCCAAATGAGTGCCGGCAGTCGCACCACACCCGGCGGTTACGGAGAGGCCGATCCGACCAGTGACTCCGGCGAGCAGTTTCCCGTCTGCGACACCCGCCAACCCGCCGAGGTTGCCG
This sequence comes from uncultured Planctomycetaceae bacterium, assembly GCA_964618095.1. Taxonomy (GTDB): domain Bacteria; phylum Planctomycetota; class Planctomycetia; order Pirellulales; family Thermoguttaceae; genus CAZUAM01. The sequence goes on from CAZUAM010000918.1 coordinate 1,082, forward strand.
GCTGGCTCCGGGACGAGGGTTTCGACGTGGCGTGGGAGATCCCCGCGGAGTGATACCATCCGGCACGTGGAAGCTATTCTTCGGCCGCTGCTTGACTCAAGAATGCCCTTGACTCGCCATTTTGCAAAAGTCCAGGTGCAAGCGAGAAAATGCGTCCTTCCCCACTTGCGATTCGGGTTAGTGATCCAGACGCGCGTAGTGTCGCAACGGGCCGCCAATCAGTGGTTCGGCGTACTGCCGAAAACTCTCCACGACGTCGTTCTTGGCCTCGTTGAGGTATTCACCTGGCAGAAAACGCTCGACGTTGGCGACTTTTTCGAGCGAGACACCGTGGAAGCTTACACAAAACGGCTCGTTACCGGCGCGCCGCACCGCGGCCATGAAACCCGTCTGGCCGGCAAGGGCGTGTTGGACGGCGAATCGCGCAACATTCTCGGCGGTCTCGCGGTCGACCGGTGAGGCGTGATGGGTGGACGCGCGGGCGATCAAGCCCGGTTTTTCGCTTCGGGCCCGCAAACCGAGTTCGGTGGTAACCAGGCGTGCCAATGCCGGCGCCACGTCGCCCGGCAGTTTGTGGCCGAATCCGTCCACCGCCGCTTCGCCGGCCGCCGAGGCGAGCGACTCGCCGCTTTCATTGCGCAATCCTTCGGAGACGACGGCAACGACCCAGCCGTGGCGGTCGTGCACGTCCTTGACGTCGCGAAGAAACTTCTCGATCGAAAGGCGGACTTCCGGCACGTAGACCAGGTGGGGCGCGTCGTCGGGATCCCTGCGGGCAAGCGTTGCGGCGGCGGCCGTCCATCCGGCGTTGCGTCCGATGACTTCCATGATGGAAATCGGGGTGGGAAGCGAACGGATAT
>CAZUAM010000919.1:0-1940 GCA_964618095.1 uncultured Planctomycetaceae bacterium
CCTGAAGTTCTGACCGATTTTTGACGGATGTGCAAGTAGGGCAACAGGTTACGTCGATTTCGGGGTGCAAAGTGTAGCCAGTAATATGTTGGAAGTGGCCTTGACACTCGATATGGACTCCGTATAATCATGGCATGCCTGCAAGAAATAGGTCAGTTCATGTAGCCAAGATCGTCCGCCGGCACAAGGGCAAGCAGTACGTCACGTATCTGCTCCGCCGGAGTTACCGCGACGGCAAGAAGGTGCTCCACGAAACGCTGGGCAATATCTCGCACCTGCCCGACAGACTCATCGAGATCATCCGACGCAGCCTACGGGGAGAAGAGTTCGTCTCCGCCGAGGAGGCCTTTCGTACCACGCGGTCCCTGCCGCACGGCCACGTGGACGTGGTGCTGCGGATGATCCGCAAACTGGGGTTGGAGAAAATGATCGCCTGGAAGCGGTCCCGCCAGCGGGACTTGGTGCTGGCAATGATCGTGCAACGGGTGATCTTTCCCTGTTCCAAGCTGGCCACCACCCGGGACTGGCACACCACCACGCTGGCCGAAGAGCTGGGGGTGGAGGACGCTCAGGCGGAGGATCTGTACGCGGCGATGGATTGGCTGCTTCGGCGACAGAAATCGATCGAGAAGAAGCTGGCCGAGCGTCATCTGGCCGAAGGAGGGTTGGTGCTGTACGACGTCAGCAGCAGTTACTACACCGGACGGACCTGCTCGCTGGCCAGACACGGCCACGACCGGGACGGCAAGAAAGGCCATCCGATCATCGTCTACGCCGTGCTCACCGATGCCGAGGGTTGCCCCGTGGCGGTGGCGGTTTATCCGGGCAACACGGGCGATCCGACCACGGTGCCGGATCAGGTGCAGAAGCTGCGAGCGGAGTTCGGTTTGTCGCGGGTGGTGCTGGCCGGGGACCGGGGCATGCTCACCCAAACGCAGATCGACACGCTCAAGAAACATCCGGAACTGGGCTGGATTTCAGCACTTCGCAGCGAGGCCATAAGACAGTTGATCGCCAAGGGCACGCTGGGGCGGTCGTTGTTCGACGAAGTCAACCTGGCCGAGATCCACTCGCCCGACTTCCCGGGCGAGCGGCTGGTGGCCTGCTACAATCCGCTCTTGGCCGATCAGCGTGGTCGGCGGCGTGAGGAGTTGCTGGCGGCCACCGAGAAGGAGTTGGAGAAACTGGGCCGCCAGGTCGCTCGCCGGACAAAAAGGCCGATGCCCCAGGCAGAGATCGCCTTGAAGGCAGGCCGATTCATCAACCGCTTCAAGATGGCCAAGCACTTTCGGCTGACGATCGGAGAAGGTACGTTTGCCTGGCAGCGTGACCAAGAGTCGATCCAACGGGAGACGCAACTGGACGGGATCTACGTAATCCGCACCAGCGAACCGCAGCAGCGCCTCTGTGCCGAAGACAGCGTCCGCTACTACAAGCTCCTAACCAACGTAGAGCAGGCCTTCCGCAGCCTCAAGAGCCAACTCAAGGTGCGGCCTATCCATCATCGGATCGACGACCGCGTACGGGCACACATCCTGATCTGTCTGCTGGCGTACTATGTGCAGTGGCACCTGAAGCGGGCATGGGCACCCTTGCTATTCGAGGAAGAAGACCTGTCAGCCGATCGCGGGCGTCGAGATCCGGTGGCCCCGGCCGAGCCCTCCGCCAAGACACAGCGGAAGAAGGCAGCTCGACAGACTGCCGATCACCTGCCGGTGCACAGCTTCGAGACCCTGATCCAGGAGTTGGGCACCCGTTGCCGCAACACCTGCCTGCTGGCATCCGATCTCTCACACAGCTTTCAACAACTGACCGAGATGACCTCCCTGCAAGCCGAGGCGTTCAAACTCCTGAAGGTGTAGCCAGAACCAAACCACCACAGCCGCAAGCAACCTCTTGCATCCAAAGGAGTTCCGTCGTCATTATAAGCAAAACTTTGG
>CAZUAM010000920.1:0-1929 GCA_964618095.1 uncultured Planctomycetaceae bacterium
CGATAAGGCCCAGCGGCCCCAGTGGGTCCACTACCTATCCCGCAAGTTCACCGACTTCTACCTGGAAGACTACACCCGGGCGGCGGAGATCACCGGCGGGCGGATGGACCTCTACCTGGTCATAAGCGATTTGGGCAGCCAGCATGGGCCGCTAATCTCGACGGGCATGTTTCGCGAGTTCGTCGCCCCGTACTTGAAGGAAATGACCGAGTGCATTCACGGCCTGGGTGGTCGGGCGTTGTTCCATAGTTGCGGCACGGTGTGGCCTTTCATTGCCGAGTTGACAGGGCTGGGCGTGGACGTGCTCGATCCCATCCAGCCTACTTGTGCGGACATGCAACCGGAGAACCTCAAACTCCAGTTCGGCGATCGGCTGAGCTTCCACGGCGGCATCGACGTGCAGGACCTGCTACCGAGAGCAACGCCGGCCCGGGTCGCGGCCGAGGTCCGCCGCTACTGCGAGGTGCTCGGCGCCGGCGGCGGCTACATCCTCGGTCCCGCGCACCTCTTCCAGCCCGACGTTCCGCCCGAGAACGTCCTGGCCGTCTATCACGGCGCGTTGTGATGCCTGCGAATCAGCTTGCGCGTCGAGGAAGAGCCTCAGGTGCCGCGGTGTTATTGCGGCGGCACGACGACTTCGAAGGCGGCGCCTTTCACACGGCGGAGCTCTTCGTGGAGGTTGGGGATCCGCGGGTCGGGGGCGACGGAGATGGCCCATTCGATGCCGTTGTCGGCTACGAACATGCCGTAGCGTTTTAGCCCCGTGAGGATGGTGCGGACCTCGGGGGAGAAGCCGGAGACGTCGAAGTCGGCTTTCAGACGCAGCCGTTCGCCCATCCGCGGATAGTGGGGGTTCGTGTGGCGGCTGGCGAAATGCGTGGCCGGGGCCACGAACTCGCGGCGGGTCTTGCGGATGGTTACCCGCAGCGCGTGCTCGACCTTGCCGCGTTTCAGTTCGTCGTAGCGAACCACGGCCGGGAAGATGGGCAGCCCGGCCGCGTCGGCCGAGGTCCAGCCGGTGGGACGGAGCTTGTTGGTCTTGAGGTCGAAGATCGACGCCTGGGCCGCCTGCCAGCCGGCGTCGGTCCGTTTGGCGGTGTAGAACTCGTAGAGCATCCGGCTGACCGGATCGACCACAATGCCGTGGCGGTCGCCGCCCTTGCCCAGCTTGTCGCGCTGCACGTCGTCGAGCGTCAGCTTGGGGCCCTCATGGTGCCGCTGGTAATAGACGGGCCAGCCCTCGATGGGCATGTTCTCCGGCACCGGATACGGCCCCTTGTCCGACTCGCCCGGGTAGCCGACGATCTTCACCTCCACCCGCGGCTGGTCGGGCGGCACGATCACAAAGCCCATGTCGGGGTTGTATCGCAACGGCTTCTCCGCGCCGATCGAGGCGATGATCGCGTCGGAGTCCGGGTGTCGGGGCCAATCGTCGACGAGTTGGTTCCACGGGTTGTCCGCCGGAAAGATTTCCAGGGCCGAGAGGACGGCGTCGGCCTGGGGCGTGTTGAACATTATGGGCTCGGTAATCTCCGGCATCTTGGCCGCCCGGATTCGCGCCAGCCGGGCCGGGTCGGTCTTGACGGTCCCCGGGGCCGGCTTGGCGGCACCGGCTTGGCTTGCCGCCAGAAACGCCAGGAGTGCAAAACCACCGACAATCAGCAACGCTTTTCGTACACGCATCGTCATGTCCTCCACGGGCAGTTACCACGGACGTATTACTCCACTATTGTACGCCAAGGAGCCGTCTGAAGCACGTTGCCGAGAGGTGGAACGTGAAAATGGCCGACGACCCCGGCGCACTGTAGCGAGCACGACCGAACGCTCAAGTATAGCGGTGTCGGAAGCGGTGGTCAAAGGCTTCGGTCACTGCGAAGGAGCGCAACGCCGGAATCGGCCCGGAAGGCAGATCGTCAGGAGACCCAAAGG
>CAZUAM010000921.1:0-1928 GCA_964618095.1 uncultured Planctomycetaceae bacterium
CGCCCTGCACACCGCGTACCAGAAGTTCTCGTCACTCGGCTCCCACCCCGGCTTGCACACCGTTTACCAGATTTCCCTGTACCAGGTCTCCCAGACCGGCTTGCACACCGTGTAGTTGCAGGTGCGCACCCGGGTTTCCCAGACCGGCTTGCATACCGTGTAAGCACACTCCCGGTAACGGGTCTCGGGGACGTACTTGACGCAATTGACGCTCTTCTGCTCGCACACCCGCTCGTAGCACGTCTTGTAGCAAGTATATTGCTGCTTCTCGTAGACGACCTGCTTACAGGTCTTCATGACCGTGTGGCACTGCATCTTGCAGGCGGCGTAGTCGGCCGAGCAGCAGGCCCGCCTAAACAAACGATAACGAGCTGCGCCGCAATAGCAGGCATCAGCCGTGCTGGCCGCGATCGCCAACAGGACTCCGGCGATCAGCGGCACACCCAACAGTTTTCTCATCGTATGCCTCCTTCAAGGACCATTCAGAACAAACAGGACCTGGTCAAACTGGCGGAGTCCGCCACCAATGTATTCGGCCGACGCACTCCATGTACATTACCCAAAATGCTGAGTTCGCGCTCTCCGCCACGACGTCCCCGCCTGCGCAGACATTGCAGGCCGGCACCCAGATGGCGGAATATGATTAGGTATCGTCACAATAAATCGTCTGCTTGACATAGAAGAGCTAGGAGAAAGAGAAAATATAAGATGTGTGGGGCGTTGATACGCGCCGTGCGGACGCCAGACACGGCGCACTGGTGACCGGTGGGGGCGAATCGGATCACGCCGCTGTGCTCGATCGGCCAGACTGAACAGCCTCTACCGCCTGGGAGGGTTCTCCCGGGCAAGACAAACGTGCAGGCAGGGTGAACGGCACGCGTCGGGCAGTTGAGTTGCCACCTTGGGTGATCGCCTGCCACCTTGGGTGATGGCTTGCCGGAAAAAGTCACTTCTGTAGCGTAAATTCCGCTTGACGCCCCCCGAATTGCGCCGTAACTAATCATGGGCAGTTTCCTGGCGCGAGTTTGCCGTGGATGGTGCCCAGGGACGGCAAGCAATGCTGACGTTCAGCGTGGCTGCCAGCCATCGACACGACGTTGGCGGCAGGGTGGTTTCCCGATAGGCGGTCCGAATCGGCGTGGAGCCGTCCGGTAATTCAGGATTCAACACGAAGGATCTCCCCGGAAGCGGGCACCGGCGAGAGGAACTTGTTCGATGCGAAGGGAACTTGTCATGAACGGGAACGACCGGCGAAACGCCTTCACGCTGATCGAGGTGTTGATCGTCGTGATCATCATGGCGGTGTTGGCCGCCACCATTATTCCGCAGTTCGCCGATTCGACCACCGATGCCAAGCAGAGCGCGCTGGAGTTCAACTCGCACACCATGCGGTCCCAGGTCGAGCTCTACAAGATGCACGACGGAAGTTATCCGGCCACCCTCACTGACCTGACCTCCACGACCGCGGACGGGTACGGCCCGTACATCGACGCCGTGCCGGAGAACCCCTTCAACGGGAGCTCCGCCGAGGCGGCCGTGAGTTCGGTACCCGCCGGGCCGAATGCCACTGGTGAAGGCTGGTTGTACATGAACACGACCGGCCAGATCTGGGCCAACTGTGCGGAAGGATTTCCGTAGGGCATGCAGATAACTTCGGCACCAAGATTCAACAGGCCCCTTTGGCGATGCGTCGCCGCAAGGGGCCTTGTTTTTGGGACCGTTTTTGGGACCGTTTTTGGGACCAGCCGTCGTATCCCGTTCGCCTTGCCACCACGCGCGGGAGGCACTAGAATCTAGTGCTGCTCTCCACTACCCGGTGGTGTAAATGGTAACACAAGGGATTTTGGTTCCCTCGTTCCAGGTTCAAGTCCTGGCCGGGTAGCTCGCGCAACCCATTCTGGCGTCGATACTTGCATTGTCGCGTTCGG
>CAZUAM010000922.1:0-1920 GCA_964618095.1 uncultured Planctomycetaceae bacterium
CGATACCCTTCACCCCCAGCGGAAGATGATCGACAATGAACCTGGGAAAGACTCTGTCGTAGCTTCCGAACGGCGTCTGGGGCGCAAAGAGATCATAGAAACCGGCCAGTGCCACGCCGATCAGCAGAAACAACGCGAACTGCCCGCAGACAACAAACCCGCTCAGCGCCAGCGCGCGGCCGGCCTCCTTCTGGCTGCGGGCGCTCAGATAGCGTTGGACCATCAGTTGGTCGGTGCCGTGCGTGGCCAGCGCGATAAATGCGCCCCCCAAAAGACCGGACCACACGGTATACGGTGTGGCAAGGTCGGCACTGAAATCGATCAGCCGGAACTTGCCGTGCTGCCGGGCGAAGTCCCCCAGCCAACTCCACCCTCGCGACAGAGCCGTCGGCAGCTCGGATGGCTGCGTCCAGCCTCCACCCAATGCAACAAGGATTACCCCCAATGCCAGGACACCCCCGGCAATATAGACCGCGAACTGGATGCAGTCGTTCCATACCACCGACCGCATACCACCGGCGAAGGTGTAGAGGATCGTGGCCAAACCGATCCAGACGATACAGATTGAGAGATTCAGACCCACGATCTCCCGCAGCACGATGGCAGTCAAGAACAGCCGCAGCCCGTCGGACAGATTGCGCATGACCAGGAACAGCAGCGAGGCCGCCTGTTTGGTCGCTCCGCCGAAACGGTGCTGGAGGACTTCGTAGGCCGTGAACAGCTTGCCGCCAAAGTAGGACGGCAAAAACAGCCGGACGATCACCAGGCGACCGATGATGTAGCCGATCGTCAGTTGCAGGAAGACCAGGCTGCCGCCGCGGGGATTGAATGCCAGTCCGGGGATGCTCAGGAAGGTGACCGTGCTGGTCTCGGTGGCCACGATCGACAGCAGTACGGCCCACCAGGGTAGATCCCGCCCGCCCAGCAGGTATCCGGCAAGGTCGCGTTGGCCGCGGCCCATCCAGATCCCGAACAACACCACGCCGGCCAGATAGGCCGAAAGGACCGCAGTATCGATCAGGCTGAACTCCGGATTCACGTCTTGGACCTCGTCGTTGTGGGCTGCTATAATATACCGACCTGGCAATCCTTGGGAAGCAGCGACGATGTTCACGGACCTTACCACCGAAGCACGAAACCCGGCCTCCGAGGCGATCGACGCCCTGTCGGCACTGGAGATCGTCAGGCTGATCCACTCGGAAGACGCCAAGGTTGCCCAGGCAGTGGGCCGCGAAGCGGAATCCATCGCCCAAGCGATCGCCGTGATCACCTCGCGGCTGCAAACCGGCGGCCGGCTGGTCTACCTCGGAGCGGGTACGTCGGGACGGCTGGGGGTGCTCGACGCCGCCGAGTGTCCGCCCACCTTCAACACCGACCCCGATCAGGTCGTGGGGATCATCGCCGGCGGACCCGCCGCTATGATCCGCGCCGTCGAAGGGGCCGAAGACGTTCCTCAGTCGGCGGTTGAGGATCTGCGAGCCGTCGGCTTGTGCCGCCGGGACGTGCTGGTCGGCATCGCCACCAGCGGCCGCACGCCCTACGTGCTGGCCGGGCTGGCATACGCCGGAAAGCAGGGCGCCTACCGGATCGGCCTGAGCTGCAACCGCGACGCCGCCTTGGCGGCCTGTTCCGATCTGACCGTCACACCCATCGTCGGACCCGAGGTGCTCAGCGGCTCCACCCGAATGAAGGCCGGAACCGCCACCAAGATGGTGCTGAACATGCTGACCACCGCCAGCATGGTCCTGCTGGGCAAGACCTACGGAAACCTGATGGTCGATCTGCGGGCCACCAGCAGCAAGCTGGTCGATCGGTCGCGGCGGATCGTGGTGGCTCTGACCGGGCAGTCGGACGAGGAGGCCGAAGAGCTGTTGGCTCGGTGCGACGGGGAGGTGAAAACGGCGATCGTCTCGGATCGTT
>CAZUAM010000923.1:0-1919 GCA_964618095.1 uncultured Planctomycetaceae bacterium
AAGATGACCGACGTGCTCCACAGATCGATCGAAAGCTCATAGACCTTGCCCGGCTCGAGAAAATCCTCCCGCTCGAACGATTGGCGATATCGGGCCCGCAGAATCCCGTCGCAAAGCAGCATCGAGCGGCCGTCGGGATAGACGTCGGTCAGCTTGACCGTGAAATCCGTGTCGGGACAGTCGGAGGAGACGTACAGCCTGGCGTAGATCCGGCCGCTGACCTCCAGCGGTTCGCTCAGGACCTCGGTGGTAAAGAGCAGCACGTCCGGGCGCGATTCGACTCGGTGCTGGTCCCGGGGTCCCTGGGTCAGGTTCAGGTTCTGTCCGCCGACGGTGGGGACCGGCCGGCTGGGGTCGTACTTGTACGAAAGCCCGCCGTCGGGGGTCTCGGGCGCCGCGGCGCGGAGGCCGCCGTCGGCGTGGAGGTAGAAGTTGGTGGGCCGCGAGGGCGGCGGCCAACTCTCGGCGCTCCGCCAGAAGTTGCCCGGGGCACTGCGGTCGCACCGATCGCCCATCACGTAATAATGGACCGGCTTGTCACAAGGCACGCCGTTGCGGCAGCCCTTGAGCCAATACTCGAAGAACCGGAAGGGATTGCCCGCCCGGGGCCAACAATCGGCGTAGCGGGGATCGGCCAGCCGCCGGATGTCCCGGTGGGACCAGGGGCCGAGGATCAGCCGGCAGCGGCCTCGTGCGGCCGGGCCGCCCTGGTTGTGAATCGTCACGAACGAGTTGATCGTGCCCTGGAGAAACACGTCGTGCCATCCACCCCAGAAGACGGCCGGGGCGTTGACGTTTTGGGCCTGGGCTTCGGGATTCAATCGGGCCCAGAACTCGTCGTAGCGAGTGTGTGCCCGGACCGTCTCTAGATTGGACGCGTCGAAGCTGTTCTCGTTCAACCAGCCTTCGACCAGGGCCTTGCGAAAGGCCCCGCCTTGGTAGGCGGCCTGGGTGTACATGTTGGAGAAGGCCATCATGACGTGTTGTGCTTTGAGGGCCTTTGGGGCCCCGGGGGCCAGCGAGTTCTGGGCGAACCCCATCGCCGAAGGTCCCCAGGTCCCCACGTTGCCGTCGCACCAGCACTGTCTGGCGAGCCAGCGGATGGAGTCGTGCCCGTCGGTGTTCTGGCCCAGCACGTCGCCAGCGGCAAAGGTCGCGTCGGTCGCTGCGGACCCGTATCGACCTCGGACGTCCTGGATGGCCAGGCCGTAGCCCCGCCGGCATACGAACCGCGCATGGCGCTTGGTGACCTGGTTTCTTCCATAGGGGGTTCTGACGAGGACCACCGGGCAGCGGCGCCGGGGAAGGCGGGGTAGGTAGACGTCGGTTGCCAGCCGGGTCCCGTCGCGCATGCGAACCATGAAGTGGAATTGCTTCACCCCGAGGGCCAGGGCATCCGAAACGGCCAGCGAGAGCGCCAGCGTCAGCACCCCAAGCCGCATCCAGCGGATCTCCGCGGCCCGGCATTTCCGGACGCGCCTCGGTGGTGTTTCGGCGTCCTGCTTCTGCATCTTCTTCCTTTCGCAACCGGCACAGACTGCAAATTATACCACACTTAACTCATCACGGCCGGGATTCTACACTCCCGCTGACCGGCGAACAATAGTCACGCACGGTACAACCGGGCAAAACCCGCCCACCGTCACACGACACGCAGATGTGGCCGGGCGACAAAACGGCATTTGGCCAGGTGCCGTGGAACATGGCGCTGTAGTATTGGGGCCGGCCAGTGGGGACAGGCATCCGCACACCACCGACCTCGGCCCCCGGCGGTTGGAATTGTGGGCTACGGGCTGAGGATCGCACAGATGATAATGTGATGTCCGACGCCGCGCGGGGGCGAGTTGTTGTCTTTCGGGCCGGTTTCGCCGCTGCCGTAGAAGCCGAACAGCGGGGCCTTGCCGATGGCGTCTTTCATT
>CAZUAM010000924.1:0-1914 GCA_964618095.1 uncultured Planctomycetaceae bacterium
ATCCTTCTTCAATATGTAATTCTCGCCGAAGGACTCCTTTGGTGTCAAGGTGTAACGAGATCGCGCCCATCTATCCGCTGGTCTTGTGCGGTTTCCGTATATCCGACGGCCCGCTGCCACGTGGTGATCCGCTTGCCGCAGTGTCGGCACTCGCGCCGGCGGACGAGCTTGCCCCTCCGTGGAGCCTTGTGCTTATCACCCGGCAGTCTCTACAGCCGCACTCGCGGCACTTCACACCGCGCCGGTCGTCGGCGGGGCGCTTGGCCAGTCGCCGGCCGTCTGACGCTTGCTCGGCCCAAAGTTCCGAAGGCCTGATCCGCGGGCGATCGGCTTCACCGGCGGTCGCGGAACAAGAACCGCTCGACGGGCACTACAACGACCAGCCCGATCGATACGTCCGGTGCAGAAGCCGGTTGGACTGATCGTCGCCCACGATTTTCCCGGCCAGCGGGTCATACTCGATCGGGTGACCGGCCAACAGGGCGACGTTCCCCAGCAGGAGCATCTCGGTCTGGGGACCGCCGACGTCGAAGCGGGAGAACGGCTTCTCTCCGCCTTTGCAGGCCCGGATCCATTCGGCATGGTGCCCCGGCGAGCGCGGCAGGGTCTTCCCCGGCCCTTGGAAACCCTCGAACTTCTTTTGCGGCAGCAGGACGAAGCGCGTATTCCACGGGCAGTCGGAGAAAACCGAGGCCTCGCTCCCCACGAGCAAGCAACCGTTATCGGTCATCTTGTGCCCCAACAGGAGGTCCTGCGGCGGCTTGGGACCGCCGTTGTACCAGGTCAGCCTGACCGGCGGCATCTTCCCGCGGGCGGGGAACTCATACCGAACCTTGATCCAGCGGGGATAGGTCTCCGGGTGCACTTCCGACGCTTCCGCCTCCACACGGACGACGGCGCCGGCGGGTGGTTTGTAGAACGGGAGCGGATTCCACAAGGCGTCCAATCGCAGCCCTCGAAACGCAAGATTCGACGTGTGGCATCCCATGTCGCCCATCGTGCCGGTGCCGAACGCCCGCCAGTTGCGCCACGAGGCAGGCACGTAGGACGGATGATACGGGCGAAAAGGGGCGGGGCCCAGCCAGAGGTCCCAATTCAACCCTTCGGGCACGGGCGGCCGATCCTTTGGGCGGTCTTGTGGCCCGTTTCCGCCGGCGAGCCACACGTGGGCTTCCTTCAGTTCGCCGACGACACGCCGCGACCAGGCGAGCTCTACGGCCCGACGCAGTCCCTCGCTGGCCGAGCCCTGATTGCCCATCTGCGTGACGACCTTGTGTTTGGCGGTGGTCTGGCGCATGACCCGAGCCTCGTGGACCGTGCGCGTGAGCGGCTTTTCGCAGTAGACGTGTTTCCCCCGCTTCATTGCCGCTACGCAGGCCACGGCGTGGGTATGGTCGGGCGTGCTCACCACGACGGCGTCGATCTGTGCGTGCATCTGCTCGAGCATCTTGCGGAAATCGGCGTACTGTTTTGCCTTGGGGAAGCGCTGGAAGCTCCCGGCGGCACGTCGCTTATCCGCGTCGCACAGGGCCACGACGTTCTCGCCGCCCATGGCACCGATGTTTCCGCCGCCCTGTCCGCCCACTCCAATACCGGCGACGTTGAGTTTCTCGTTGGCCTGGTAGCCGAAGGCAGAGCGACTGTCCTTCAACAGGATCATGCCGGCTCCGGCAATTGCAGTCCTCCCCAGAAAGGTCCGCCGGCTGGTTGACGCGCTCATTATCTTATTTCCTTTGGTACCGTGCGATGGATAGCCCGCCGCATTATCACAAGCCCCCTTGCACGAGTCAAGCTCGGTGCGTCCGGGGTGTGTGGCAAGTTTTCCTGGCAGTTCAGTGGGTGGCTGGTGGTCAGCCGCAGGCTGGGCTGAGGAAAAACTCTAAGTCGGTGCAGGTTGTATTGTTGCGCGTTTGG
>CAZUAM010000925.1:0-1901 GCA_964618095.1 uncultured Planctomycetaceae bacterium
AGCCCATGTTTATACCAATTTTCTCGCCACGGCAGTTAACGGCGCAGGGTGACACCCGCGCTGCGGGTTTTCATCCGCGCCCGAACGTGCCGGAGCACTTGACGCCCCTTTCCCCGACAGGTAGACTCAGCCCAGGAGTACAGCATCGTCGCGGCTGCGGGACGTCGGCGTCTTTCCCCCTGTTTTCCCCGTCCGGCACGGCCTTCCCTTAAGGGGCAGCGGAGCGGCTCCGGCACCTAGACGGAACTATTCAGTGGCCTTTGGGCTTTGCAGTCCGGTGAAGAACCGATCCTTCTACGCCCGCCACGCCTGGCCGATCATGATCGTGCTGGCCCTTTTGTGCCCGCCGGTTTTGTGGGGGGCGATCGAGGCCCGCCGCTCTTCGAACAACAACATCTACCAGTGGCTCCCGCAGGATTTCCCCCAGACGGAGCAGTACGAAGAGTTCTGCCGCCGGTTCGGGACGGACGATTTTGCACTGGTCAGTTGGAATAACTGCACGCTGGAAGACAAGCGGCTGGAGAGGTTTGCCCGCCGTTGCGAGCAGTCGGAGTGCTTCGAGAGCGTGACCACCGGCGCCCGGTTGCTGGGCACGTTGATGGACGAGCCGTTCAATTTGTCGCGTGAGGAGGCGTTGAGGCGTTTGGAAGGCACGCTGGTCGGGCCGGATCACCAAACCACCTGTGCCGTGGTCACCCTTTCGGAAGCCGGCGACGCCGACCGCACCAGGGCGTTGGAGGAGCTGGAGCAGATCGCCACCAGGCAGTGCCAGATCGACGCCGAGGACCTGCGGCTGGGCGGCGACGCGGTGATCAACGCCGCGGTTGACATCGAGAGCGAACGGGCGATCCGCGAGTGGATCACCCTATCCTGGGCCATCTCGCTGGCGGTCGCCTGGTCCTGTCTGCGGAGCGTCAGGTTGATGGTGATGATCTTCGTGGTGGCCGGTTACAGTTCGGCCCTGGGCACGGCGGCCATCCATTACACCGGCGGGACCATGAATCTGGTGCTGGTGGTGGTCCCCGTGCTGATCTACGTGCTGCCCCTTTCCGCCGCGGTGCACCTGAGCAACTACTATCGCGACGCGGTCCGCGAGTTCGGCCCCGCCGGGGCATCGATTCGCGCCATGGCCGCCGGCTGGACGCCCTGTGCGCTTTCGGCAGTCACGACCGCGCTGGGATTGATATCGTTGCGGGTGAGCAATATTCTGCCCGTCCGGATGTTCGGGATCTATTCGGCCGTGGGCATCCTGGCCAGCCTGGTACTGCTGTTTGGGCTCTTGCCGGCGGCGTTGGAGACATGGCCGCCCTTCGTGGGACCGAAGCCGGGCGGTGGCGACAGTTCGTCGGGCGGCTTGCGGGAGCGGGTGATTCGCCGCTGGACCGATTGGCTGATTCGCCATCGCCGCCCGGTGGTGGGAATCTGCCTGGGGGCCCTGGTCTTCTTTGCCGGCGGAGTGGCCCTGGTGAAGACCACCATCGCGCCCACCCGCTTCTTCTCGCGCCAAAGCCGATGGGCCAAAGATACCGCCTGGCTGCAAGGGAAGTTGGGGCCGATGGTCCCGATTGAAGTGCTGATCTGCTTCGACCAGAAATGCTCCCTGACCTTCCTGGAGCGAATGGAGCTGGTGCACCAGGTCGAACAGACGCTGCACGGCTTCGATAAGATCGGCGGGACGATTTCTCCGGCTACCTTCGGACCGGCGCTTGACGTGCGCCGGACGCCGCCCGGAGCGGACGCCCGAATCGGACCGACGCAGCGAGCCATCCTGACGGTGCTGGGAATGGGTGACCGGGAGGCGATCCGCCGCCTAGTACTCAACAGGCGATTGGTCAGGAACCGCGATCGTTACGGAGAGACCAATTATCTTCGGGTCTTCGCCAGAATCTGTGGGTGAATTC
>CAZUAM010000926.1:0-1896 GCA_964618095.1 uncultured Planctomycetaceae bacterium
CGCTGGTTCCTGCACGCCCAGCCGCCGCCGTTTACGGTTTAGCAACGGGCGACCCTGTCGCCCGGGGACCGTGCTAAACCGCAAGCGGCTGGGCGGCGAATTACTCCTTCTCCTCCGGCTTCTCGTCCTGCGATTGTTCTGGCTTTTCGTCCTGCGGTTCTTGGGGTTTCTCGGGGGAGAGCAGTTCGCGGAAGGGCTTGCCGGCGCGGTAGCTTTCCAATTCCTTGCCGAGCGGTTCCTTCTCGTCCTGTTTGGCGACTTCAAGGCCTTTTCCGACCCACTTGATGGCCGTCTCGAAATCGCCAGTCTCCGCGTAGGCGGCCCCCAGCGTGCTGAGGATGTGGGCCGCCTTGTAGCCGGTCAGCTCGCAGGCCTTGGTGGCCAGCGTCACGGCTCGCTTGCCGTCGCGGAGCTTCTCGTCGGGTGAGGTGGCCAGGACCCAGGCCAGATTGTTAAGCGTGCCGGAGTCTTTGGGCTGGAACTTCAACAGAGTCTCATAGTCGGCGATGGCCTGCTTGTGTTTTCCCAGGTTCAGCAGGGCGTCGGCGCGTCCCCGCAGGGCAAGCCTCTCCTCGGGGCGTTCGGCCAGTAAGGCCGAGTAGGCATCGACGGCCTGGTGGTACCTTTTTTCGGCAATGTAGAGCATGCCCAGTTGCAGCAGGCCCAACGGGTCCTTGGGATGCGACCGGCGGAGTTCTTCCAACTGCGCGATGGCCTGGTCGGGTTTGCCGGCACCGGCCAGAAGGATGGCGCGGAGCCGCATCGCGTCGGGTAGTTGCGGCTTGAGTTTCAGCGCAAGATCGGCGTCGGCCAGGGCCTTCTCCTGGTTGCCCTTGTCCCGGTACACCTCGGCCCGCAACAACAACACGTCCACGTTTTTGGGATCCATCGAACGGGCCCGGTCGAGGTCGTGCAGGGCGGCATCGAGGTTTGATTGCAGGCCGTGGATGCGTGCCTTCTGTAGCAGGGGGAGGACGGAGCCGGGACTGAGTTCGTGGGCCTTATCGAGGCTCACCAGCGCCTCGTCGTACTTCTTCAACCTGGCCAAGACAAGAGCCTTTACTTCGTAGGTGCCCACGTGCTTGGGTGCCAGCTCGATGGCCTTGTCCAAGTCGCCCAGCGACTCTTCCAGCTTACCCATCTCGGCCCGGAGCAGGCCACGAGTGCGCAGCGGAGCAGCGTCGTCCGGGGCGATGCGGACCGCTTCATCCAAGTCGGCCATTCTTTTCTTCGGGTCCTTTTCGATGCTCGCCCGGAGGATCAGCGCCTTCGCCCGAAGCGGCGGCTGCTCGGTCGACAGTTCGATTGCCTGCCGGAGCGCTTCGGTCGCCCGTTTGACGTCTCCCCCGGAGCGCAGGTTGAGCCGGGCGATGAGGTAGAACACCTGGGGCTGTTTGGGATTGAGTTGGACCCCCTTTTCGAGGTCGGCCAGGGCGGCCTTGCGGCGGTCGCCGAACTTGGGGTCCCGGGGGGAAATCAGGAAAACCACCCTGGCGACGACCGAACCCCGCTGGATCAGCGTCGAGGCCAGCAGGCTGTTGGCAAACTTGGCGTTCTCCTCGTCGAGCCCTTTTTCCAGCGCGCTTTCCAACAGCCGGATCACCTCGGCCAGATCATTGACGGTCTTGGCGGTCAGCTTCACCTCGGTCGCCCGATCCAGGTCCTCTTGTCCCTCGTGTTCAGCCCAGGCTCGGCCGCCGGCCAAGGTCACGGCCAGCAGCACGGCCACCGCGCTCGATCGAATCGGACCTGACATGGAAGCGAACTCCTTGTAATGCTTTGGGTCGGCGAATTATGGGAATCACAAGCGAGGTTACTCGGCAGGGCCGCTGGAGTTGCCTGCTAGCCCGGATTATTCATAGGACCATCGTCGGGTAGGTATTCGCGTGCCACGGC
>CAZUAM010000927.1:0-1895 GCA_964618095.1 uncultured Planctomycetaceae bacterium
CGGCCGCGTAAGCGATCAACCCGAGCAGAAACAGCGGAAGATTGTATTTCCAGGCGAGCAGACCGTTCTCTTTGGGTCTAAGGATCAGCAACTGCGGGTGGAAGGCGGTCAAGAAGGTGCAGTACTGAAGCCAGCTTCCTCGGGGCCACAAACGTGCCACGATGTCAACGATGATGAATACTACGTAAATGGCAACGGCCAGCGAAACGGTCCGCCAGCGGTCCCGATTCCAGGAGGAGACGAAGGTTGTCAGACCGGTCATGCAGAAGACCAGGCAGACAAGGTTGAGGGCCCCCGGCAGGAATTCGCGGGGGGAGGTGTTGCCCGGCAGGTCGACGGTCAGCAGCCCCAGCCAAATGCCCGCCACGATCGACCCGGCCAGGACGACGGCCCCCAGGGCCGCCACCACGGCGGGGGCCGCCACGACCGTGGCGCGTCGGATGGGCAACGAGAGGATCAGATCCATGGTGCCGCGTGCGATCTCGCCGCTGATCGAGGCCGATCCCCGGCCAACGGCCCAACCGAGGCAGACCAACATGGTGATCACGTGGACGTAGAGGATGCTGAGCCTGCCGGTGGTGGTCACCAGTTCGGCCAGGGGGATTCCCATGATGGATTCGACCCAACCGGGCATCATTCTGAGCAAGAAGCCCCATGCCCCGACGTCGAACTGGCTCATCAACCACACGAACAGCCAACTGAACAGGATCAGGATGCTGCTGCTGACCACCAGGGGAAGCCAGGCGTCGGCGACGGCCTTTTTCCAGATTGCCGGGTTCATACCTTTGGGAGCCCCCCGGTTGAGAGTTCTCTGCGGCTTCTCCGCATGTTCGCCGGATGCATGCCGGCGGCTTCCACCCACGTCAAGGCCGCGGAAGGGTGAGCGTCAGTTTTGTAGGTAACCGTGTTCTTTCCCCTCGCAAGGCGTAACCTGCGTAGTCTGGGAAGTTTCAGGCCCCCTGCGTCGGCCAATCCCCGTGTCCGGAGTCCCGTAGCAAGAACGGAACAACCCCGAGAAAAGGCATGCTAGCAGACGTCCGGCGTTCGATGTGAGACTGTCCACCTACAATCCTGACGCTCACCCTGTGTCCGGGATCGTGCTGCAATTGCGGCCAATCCTCCGCCAACGTGACGGCGGTGATCCCGGCCACCAGCCCGGCCACGATCGGGGCAAGCGTTCTCATCACCGGATCACCTGGGCTCGTTCGGGTGGCTTGCGTTTCGGCCATTCTCCGGGCGAGAGCATATTGCCGGAAGAAATGCGTCACTCGAACCGCCGGTACACTTCCGAGCGATGCTGGACGCGATAGACCTTCAATAGTTCCTGGTGATGATAGACCCAATACAGAATCCGGTAATCACCGACGCGCAGACGGCAGAGACCGACCAGGTCCTCCGGCAGACTCGTTAACTGGTGGTGTACAACCCGGGAGGCGTTTTCCCTAAGCCAGACCAATCGGCGTAACACCCGGCGACGTATTTCGGCGTCCAGCCGCTCCAGGTCCGCCTCTGCCGATGCCAGCACTACGACTCGGTAGGCCACCGCTTGAGTATCTCCTCCAGATCCTTGCCCCGGTCGCCCAGGTCCTCGTCGCTGCGAATCCGACGAATCTGTTCCAAGAACTCGGGATCATGCGCGGCGAGCCAATCTTCCAGATCATCCAAGCTTTGGGCGCTGATCAGGACGCTCTGCGGTATTTCGACGGTACGTTGGCCCGACATCACTCAAGCACTCTTTTTGACAGCACAGACTAACCTACGCCATCCTTAGCATATCAGTGCGTGGCCGGAGTATCAACCGCCATTTCGGGGCTTTATGCGGACTCTGGCGGCGGAAATCGGCCGTGGCGGGTCCGGGCGGTCTTTACCTGGGCCCCCGGATCGAGCTAACATGG
>CAZUAM010000928.1:0-1890 GCA_964618095.1 uncultured Planctomycetaceae bacterium
GCCTTGGCCTGATATTTCTGCTTCAAGTCTACCCGAGAGATCAACGGAGTGTGGACCGAATAGAACGCCAGGTAAGCCAGGAACGGTCCCTGCCGGTGTTGTTCGATGAACTTGCAGGTTTCGCTGGCCAGGCGATCAGGCAGGTGCTCGCCCGGTGGGCCGTTCTCCAATCGCGGGTTGCCGTAGGGCACGAAGTACTTGCCGGGGCCGTAGGGCCCTCCGAGCCTCCAACCGCCCCGGTTGAAGTCGAAGCCCTGGTGTTCCGGCCAGAACTCCTCGGTCGGCCCCAGGTGCCACTTGCCGGCAAAGAAAGTGGCGTAGCCGTGTTCCCTAAACGCCTCGGCCAGAGTGACCTCTTCCAGATCCATGCGATTGTGCAGCGGCGCGGGAGCGAAACGCTCGGCCCGCGCGCCCGAGAACCAGTTAGTCGCATCACTGCGGCTGGGGTACTTGCCGGTCATGATGCTCAACCGGGTTGGCGAGCAGACCGGGCAGGCCGCGTAGCCGTTGGTAAACCGCATGCCGCTACGCGCCAGCCGGTTGACGTTGGGCGTGTCGTAAAAGCAATCGGGGTTGTTCGCCCCAATGTCCATGTAGCCCAGGTCGTCGACGAGAAAGAACACGAAGTTGACCGGTTTCTTTGCGGGCGTGGATTGGCCCGGGCAAGGTGCGGCACAGGCCGCCAGAACTGCGGCCAGGACCGGACAAGAGAGATACCACCGCTGCATCATGATCCACCTCCGGTTGAGTCATCCGGGTCCCGCTGGTCACCGCACCACGGCGCGAGACGGTCGCGGGACCCGGTCGGCCAGATCCGTCGTCGCCGGCTGGTCTCTACACCACGGAATTGTGGGGACGTATCGCCACGAACAACAGTGGAGTCGCCACGTCGGCGAAGTAACGCAAAGCAATCATTGATCCCCAATCACGCCCAGTTCGGCGATCGACGCCCATGGGCCACCGCCCACTTCGGACAGGATGCGCACACGGACGTATCGGCCCTTGACCGGGTCGCAGGTCGCCTGCTGGGCTTTCTTCGACTTCCGGAACGTCGCGGCTGCAACGGGAGCCGGAAACTCCTCGGGCGTGCTGCTGACCGAGAACTCGCATTGGGCGACGGCCCCATTCCAGCCGGCGTCCTGACGGGCGAGGTAATAGAACCCGCGGATCGTCGCCTCGCTTCCCAGGTCGATGACCAATTCGTGCGGATGTTTCTCGATCCTCGGCCGGAACTGCGTGTGCCAATGCGTGCGCGGGTCGCCGTCGATGGCCTGGGCGGCCAGCTTGCCGTTCGAGCGGGATTCGCTGCTGGCGCGGACGATCTTCCACCCTTTGTTCAGTAGCAGTCCTTCTTTCGGCAGCGTGTTCACCTTCGACGCGGCCGCCGGTCTGCTCGCGCCGCCGAATTTCGCGCGGCGGTCTTTCTCGTGGATCTCGCGGTTGTGGAAGACGCCCTCTTCGACCGGCTCGTGGGCCCGTTGGGCAATCGACGTCATCCTTGCCAACACCTGGGGGTGATCCGCCGCGAGGTTGTGCTGCTCGCTGACGTCGCGACTCAGATCGTATAGTTCCCAGTCCCGATTCCGTCCCGGTCGGATCGCCTTCCAGTTTTCCATGCGAACGGCGGTCTGATTGCCGAGTTCCCAATACAGGTATTCATGCCGCGGCTGTCTCCGACCCGTGGCGTCCTCGCCCAACAGCTCCGGCACAATCGACGTGCCGTCGACGTCGTTCGGGACGTCGGCGCCTGCCAGCTCGGCAACGGTCGGCAGCACGTCGGGGAAGTACCAGAGCAGGTCGCTGGTGCGGCCCGGCTCGATCTTGCCCGGCCAGCGCACGATCATCGGGATCCGCAGTCCGCCCTCGTAGAAATTGCCCTTGCCGCCGCGG
>CAZUAM010000929.1:0-1864 GCA_964618095.1 uncultured Planctomycetaceae bacterium
ACTCGGAGCCCTCCCCGAGCCCGAATTCACCCACGAATTCTGGTGAGGAGGCATATGTTTCAACAACGGGAATCGCTTGCCCACCCAGGTCTCGGGCTCCAGGACGACGAACTGGCTGTCGCCGAAGATGTCGCCGGCTTCGTCGAGGGTCGCGGCCTGGTAGCTTGCCATCGATAATGCGGCGGGGATTCCCGCGGCCAGGGAGATTCCCAAGATCCACCCGAGGCGCGTGCCGGCTCGCGCCCTCACCCCCGGCCCCTCTCCCACTGGCGGGAGAGGGGAGGTTTCGGCGCCCCTCGCCGGCCGCCAGCGGAGCAGGGCGGTTACTGCCGCCAGGTCGAGCACGAGCGTGTACCACGGGTTGACCGGCACCCGGCCGAAACAGCCGCAGGTGGCCTCGCCCGCGAGGGCTTTGTAAAGGCTGACGCAGCCGAACGTGCTGAAACAGAGCAGGGCGAGCTGCCAGGTCCGCCTGGGATAGAGGCCGAACCAGAGCCAGAGGCCGAAGAACAGCTCGAACTCGACCACGCCGATCAGAAACCAGCGAGTGGTGAGCAGCCCGGCCCCGGCCACCGGCTCGGTGGCCAACTGGTGCCCCTTCAAACCCGCGGCCGTCACCAAGACGAGCCCCAGCACAATGCGGACCACATCATGACCCGCAACTCTCACACCACGCCAATCACCTGCTGCGTCATGCATCGCTTGCCCCCAAAGTGCCGATGGTGAGATCGCCACACATGGCCCACAGCCGCAGGTCCATCCGCGACTTCACGGTAACCGTGATTTTAATCTGTGGGCGTTGCTTCTCAAGTTCTTTTTTGCCGCCAGCCTCGGATTTCGGCAAAAACACTCTGTGGCATGATTGACAAAGAAACCAATCGGGGGTCCCAACGAGGCAGGCTGCGCAAACAGCGTCGCCCGACTCCCTAGATCGGTTTAGCGCATCTCGGCGTGTTGCCACCCACGACGACCGCTGCTCAGTCTGGTCGAGCCGTTTTTCTCATGGCCCGGTGACCTTATCCATCGTCGCCTCCCCCGCGCCGCTGCCAATCCTCGGGCAACTCGGTCAGCCCGAGCTGCCGGCGGACGCGGTTGGCCTCGTCGAGCGTGACGTGATAGATGTAGATCGAATAACCGGCCATGCCTACCGGCTCGAATTGCAGGAAGTACTCGTACTCGCGCGAGCGGTTGTGGATCCGGTTGACGCTCACCGCGTGCCAGCCGGGCTGGGGTAAATTGGCCGGGGGACGGCCGGTGTACTCGACGCCCGCCAGCTTCGGGTCGATCAGCGGCATGTCGTAGGCCAAGGTCAGCGGCTGCGCTTCGGGGTGGTCGTCGAGCCAGTCTTTCAAATAGAAGAGGTCCTGGCCCCAGTCGATGTTGCTGTTGCCCAGGTGATAGTGGCCGCCCTTCGGCCCGCCAACCAGTTCATTGAAGTACGACAGGCTGTGTGGATAGTAGTAGAGGCTGCTGCCGACCGACCACAGCAGAGCGACAGCCGCGATCGACGCGATCTTCCAGTGTTTCAGCTCCACCGCCCGGGCGACCTTGCTGGCCCAGATGAACACAAACGGGAAGATCGGCAGCACGTAGCGCAGGTGATGATTAAAGCCGGTCTGCGAGCTGACCAGTGTGAGCACCACGGCCGCCGGCGCCAGCAGGATCAGCTCGTCGCGCCAGCCGGCCAAGTAGCCCGAGGGGCGAGGGTTGAGGGTTGAGGGTTGAGGGTTGAGGGCCGAGGGGCCAGGGGTGGGGACTTCAGTCGCCACTCCCTCCCCAGAAACCAGCGGCGAGGGGCCAGCCGTAGCCGGCCGGCAACGCCCGCCGGGCCACAGACCCACCCCCGCGGCCAACAACACCAACA
>CAZUAM010000930.1:0-1860 GCA_964618095.1 uncultured Planctomycetaceae bacterium
CTCCGGCAGCGACTGGCCCAACTTCCAGCAGACCGCCCGAAGCTGCCACCAGGGCGGCGTCTACGTCTGCATGGCCGACGGCAGCGTCACCTGGATCAGCGACTACATCGACGTCAGCGTCAACGACCCCAGCTACGTCTCCGTCTGGGACCGCCTGATGCTTTCGGCCGACGGCAAGGCGATCTCCGCCAATCAGTACTGAGCCGGCCGCTCATCTCCATCGCCCGGACTGGCGCACCCCCGGCAGGGCTCGGCCACGATATCAGCACTGTTGGCTCTCATGCCGTAGATCTACGGGCCTGAAGACAACCGTGAGGTTATGTAAACCAGTCGCTGTAACAGCGTCAAACTCCGAAATCACTACGGAGTCCTGGCAACGCGAAAACCCCAGGAGTTGGATAGCCCTCCTCGTAGCAATCGGCACACCACTCGGACACGTTCCCGTGCATATCGCAAAGGCCAAAATCGTTCGCCTGGAACCGGCCCACCGGGGCGGTGAACACGCAGCCGTCTTCTGCTGCAACTGCCACAGCCCAAGTGGGCGCGGCGGCGGACACCCACCCCACTCTCTTGCGTTTGGCCTACTTGTTTCCCCCGGCTGCTTTCGGTGAACGCCCACCACTGAGCACACCCGGGCGCACATCAAGCGACTTTAGAGGAGGGCGCCTGTTCGAGAGTGGTTGCCCATTGAGACCCATTTGGCGAACGGTCTTGATTTCCTCGTCGGAGAGGGCCCGGCCGAAGAACGCGACTTCGTCGATCAGGCCGAACGTCGTGCCTCGCAGCTCCGCATGCGCTGCGTTATCAATGTTCACACCTTGGAGGTTCAAGTCGAACGACCGATCGTTGATGGTCACCTTCAGCTTCCCGTTGCCTGCCTTGCCGTCCTTTAGCCGAACGGCCAAGAAGAACCATTCACCCATGGGGACAGAGTTGGCCGGCGTTTGTGCAACCATCCATGTGTCCCCCGGTTTCTGCTTATTGCGCGCGCCGATATAGATGTAGCGGTCGTCTCCAATCCCAAGGGCAAAACCGGCCTTCTTCGTTGCGCTCCGCTCCACGTACAGGTCACCGGACCGATTGCTTCGCGCCCACATCGTCAGTGTGTACTCCGACCTTTTGTTCAGCGACGGCTTGGGAATCGCGATCCCGCCGTCCAGGGAAGACAACCCCCCCGCGACTTTGCCTTGAGGGGAAAAGCCGACTCCCACTCCGCCAAAGCCGTTAATCCTGTGGGCCAAGTCGAACACAAACATTTGGTTGCCTTCCTGAATGAAAGTGCCCCGGTCAAACGTCAGCAGCAGGAAAGCACCTTTCGGCAACGGCAATGCGGGTGCAGTGAGAGTCTCCCTCTTGGTGGAAACGGCATCCGTGACCAGCTCGATTTCGGGCGGGTCCGAAGGGAGGGAACCGACCTTCGGCTCGGGGGCCGCTGGCCGCTGCGCGGTGGCCCGCCGCAGAAGTTTCCTGTCGGCCTCGCTCAACCGGGCGACGGGCACGGTAACCACCGAGCCCGTTTCCTTCCTCAGCCGGACCGCGTCTTTCTGCAGCTCCACCAGCTTGGCCACGACCGTGTATTTGCCGGTCGAGTCAGTCCATTTCCTCCGGCCGGAAAGGGCGGCAGGCAACTTCCCCCTAACAGCGGCCAGCGATCGCTGCGCTTCTCGGTCTCCGGCCGCCTCCAAGCGCCCGCGCAACGCGACAAGGTCCCAAATCAGCAGCACGTGGTCTTCGGAAACCGACGCGGCGTATCGGCCGTCGACCGAACAAGCGCGAATGCGGTGCCCTTCGACTCGGTAGAGCTGCTCGCCGCTGTCGACGTCCCATAATCGGGTGCTGTTGTCTTGATGGTCGGAAAGC
>CAZUAM010000931.1:0-1860 GCA_964618095.1 uncultured Planctomycetaceae bacterium
CCGAAAAAACTTTGGGAAAAGTCATTTTCCGGGACAAGTGTGGAAGTTGGGCTAACGCTACTCCGCCGCTACCACACCGACGCGGGCCGAAAAGGCTGCCGGCGCCGGCCGGTCCTCCGGTCCGCTCCAGTCGATCCGTCTGGAACATGGCACCGGGCAATCCCGCTGCCATTGGTCACCAGAGCGCATGCGTAGCATGACCTGACAGCGAGAAGGCCTTGGCAACTGGAGGAAAGGACGCGCGAGCCGCCGCAAACCACTGCAGGTCCCGTTGCGGCGGTATTCCGTGAGGATTGGAAACGACCCAAACGGGCTGCCACGCCATGAAGACCCGCCTGGGCGCTAGACGAGGGAGGACGGGGGGCTATAATGGCGACCATTCCGAGCCTGAATCGGTTCCAAGTCAACCCAGATGGGAAATGCCGGGCTGTAAATGAGGAGGCCTGAAAATGAATCGCCGCGATTTCATGGGAAGCAGTTTGGGCGCCTTTCTCGCCGGCGCCGTCGCCGGCCGGACTCAAGGGGCAGACACGTCGGAGGGCCCCCCCTTCGTTAGCCCGCGGGACACCAAACTCGCGGTCCGGCCGGTGATGACCAACATCATTCACTCGGGTGTCTGGGAAGGACCGTGTCGGTGGAGGGCGGTCAGCGTCGCCGATGAAAAATCAGGGGCGGAAGCGAATTTCGCGCGATGGTCGAAGCAGGTTACGCAGGATTTGGGCAGCCAGATCGGCGTCGACGTTCTCCCGCCGGTCCACGTGAGGTTCGCGGAAGACTTCATGCTGACGAAGGGCCAACTGCAAAAGCTCACACGGGACGGCAAGCAAGCGGACGCTTTGCTGGTGGCGCCCCACGGTGCCTCGTTCGCCGCGTTCGAGGTCGGCCGGTTCGTAAGCAAGCCCGTCATCGTCAAAGGCTTGAATTGCCGGACGGTCGACATCGCCGCCTACACGCGGAGCATGGGTCAAGAAGCTTTCGTTCCTCACACGGACGACGAATTGCGGCGGCTTCTGGTCGTGCTGCGGGCTCGGAAGGTGCTTAGGCAGACGCGCGTTCTGTTTCCCACGGACCGAGGTCTGCCGCCGGTGGCGTCGGTGGCCAGCATCAACGACCCGGACGCCCTCGCAGAACGGCACGGCGTCGAGGTGAAGGCAATTCCCTATGCCGAGCTGGCCAAGGCTATGGGGCAGACACTGGCGAGCGACACCGATCGGGAGAAGGCGGAAGCCGCTGCGGGTGAGCTGATTCGAAACGCGGAGGAGACGTTGCTGCCGGCGGAGTTCGTCACCCGAAGCCTGCAATTCTACCAGACGGTCAGGCGGCTGATGAGCCAGCACGAATGCAACGCCTTCACCATCGAGTGTTTCGAGTTTTGCTCGAGCCGGCTTCCCGAGAAATGGAAGATCACGCCGTGCCTAGTCCACACGTTGTTGAAGGATCAGGGACACGCCTCGTCGTGCGAGGCCGATCTCGGGGCGCTGCTGTGACCGGCCGACCCGGGCGGGATACAAACATAGCCTATTGAAAGCGCCGCAGCAGCCGATACAATGAGAGCATGAGAACCACCAACTGCGCATGGACGGCATTGGCAGTGGCGGCCTGCGCCGCCGCCGCCTGGGCCGGTGACGGCTTCGAGCCGCCGGTAAAGGAGTTCGGGGTCGACTGGGCCTCCATCATCATCGCGGTCATCGCCCTGGTCGCGATAGGGGTGCTTGGCTTCAAGAGCTCGAAGAGGTCGCACCTGGACTGATGGGCGTGCGGGAAAGCGGTATTCCGCGTCATCCGCGTAATGAGCGGGACTGGCGTTCGTTTGACTCAAAGGCATTGGCACGGGCCAACACGAGGAGATCTGACATGAAA
>CAZUAM010000932.1:0-1307 GCA_964618095.1 uncultured Planctomycetaceae bacterium
AACTGGGGGCTCACTGCGCTCGACCCCAGCCACCCCTCGCTCAAATTTGGAGGTACTGAAAGTGGTATTAGTGTTTTGGAGCGATCCACAAAGCCGCGACCGGCGGTCGCGCCCCGAGCAACAACCCAGTGGTTCTCACGGTTCCTTCGCGCGACCACCGGTCGCGGCTTTAAGGGGCCCCAGGGAACGGACGTAATTGACCGCGTGCCAGATTTCTTCGGGGGTGAGTGTGCCGGCCGATCCGAGTCCGGGGCCGGCCGGAGGCATCGGCGTGCCGTTGATCCCCGTGTGCACCCGCCAATAAACGTCGATCGGCCGCTCGCCGCCGCGGAACGTCTCGTGGGTAAAATCCCGCGGCCGGAGCCGCTGAATGGGAAGCCGAAAACACGCCGGGTCCTTCTTCAGTTTGCCTGTATTCCAGTCGTCGTACAGCTCCGACTGTTCGCCGTCACCTTTGCCTTCGCGTCCATGGCACTGGAAGCACTTGGCATTCTCACTCAAGAAAAGCTCCCGGCCGGCCGCGATCGAGCCGGCAAGCTGTTGCCGCGTGTTTGTCGGCGGCGGGTCGGGCGGCACGACGACTGTCTCCGGGGCCTCGCGGGCCTCGGGGGCCTCGGAGGGCTCTGCCCAGAAGTCGGCCGTCCACAACACGCCCTCCTCCATTACCAGCTCCATGTCCAGCGGCAGGTACGCGTCCTCATTGACCACCAACTGGAGCAGGTACAACTCCGTCTCGCCGCGGATGCTGAGGTACTTGACGTATTCCACCAGGGCCTCGATTTCCTGCTCCGGCAAGGTGACAAACGAAGGCATGCCCGTGTCGGCGTTCCCGACCGAGAGGGCCCGCCGCAGGTCCTCCCGGACCGGCTTGGCCCCGCTGGGGGTTGAGGTGTATTTGAACACTCCGTTGCGGAAGTCGCGGGGATAGGGGTCCAGCAATGCGGCGGCCGGACCGGCCCCGTCGCCCGAGGTCCCATGACACGCCGCACAATGCTGCCGGTACAGGCCCCACCGGTTTCCCTCGGCGTCGCTTCCGATCGGGCCGGCGGCCGCCTGCAACAGCTCCGGCCGCAGACCGACTCCGTCCGGGACCTTGGGCTCATCGGGCGTGCCGAAGAGTCGTGCCAGCGTCTCGACAATCGCTTCCTCCTGGGCCGGGCTGATCTCAGTCGGGTCGCGCCCCTCGGTGTTCAGACTAAACTCGACCGGCCGCCAGGCCGAACAGCCAGACAGAACCGGCACCGCGCAGACGAAAACCGCCCGGGCGATCAGGCCCAAGGCTTCTTCCCAGGGATACATTTTCAAGA
>CAZUAM010000932.1:1317-1855 GCA_964618095.1 uncultured Planctomycetaceae bacterium
CCCTGCCGAGCGAATGCGGCCCCAGGGGAGCAACAGCCAGACTTCGGGATGATCTCAGGGCCCACTCCTACTCTTCCGCACCAACCGCGCCGGCGCCAGCTTGATCGTGCCCAGGTCGTTCACACCCGGCCGGATCGACATCTTGAACCGCCCTTTTTTCCATCGGGGCGTGTCCAGATAGGTCACCCTCTCGTGCCACGCCTGGAACTCCAACTGGCCAAGGGGCAACCTGGAAATCCGGAACGTCCCGTCCATCTTGGAGACGTCGATGTAAGGATGGTCCAGAGGCAGGATGTACGCGATTTCCCACGGATGATAGTTGCAGGTGATCGGAACGGGGACCCGCTGCTTCCGCCGGAACCTCCAGGTGGCCTCGGTGACGCGATCCTGCCCGGGCGGAAGGACGATGTTGGCCGGCACGTCCCCCAGCGGTGAAAACGCCACGTTGTCGGCAATCGGCTGCGAGTTGGTCGTGTAGAACTCCTGCCTGGTGTACCAGATCTTCAGGCAATGGGGAATGAAGATACAGTCGCGGTTC
>CAZUAM010000933.1:0-1839 GCA_964618095.1 uncultured Planctomycetaceae bacterium
GCACTCGATCAGCGTGGGTGTGTCGAATTCGTCGCGGCGGTCGTACTCCCCCCGGCTGCCGACGTCACGGATCAGCAAGTTGGTATATAGCGGGTCTTGCTCCGGCTCGGCGGGATGACACTCGGCACAGCCCACCTTCTCATCGAAGAACAGCTTCTTACCCCGTTCGGCCGCCGGGCTGAGCTTGCCGTCGACCAGGTGCGGGCTGGGAACCGGCCGGAGCGACTTCAGATACTCGTCGATCGCGGCAGATTCTTCTTCCGGGCGGACGGCCATCAGGATGTGCGTGAAACCTTTACGAACACCCGCCTCCGCATCGGGGCGCACGCCCGCGGACATCGCCGGCGGGGTCTTGTGGGCCAGGAGCATGCTCCTGGCGTTCTTCGGGTTGCCCAGCCCGTCGTTCATCAGATCCCAGTTCAGCCCGTCCACCCGGGCGTCCGGATGACAGCTCGCGCAACTCTGCCAATGCTGGAAGCAGAGCGTGGCGTCGTTGAACAGCATCTGGCCGCGGCGCGTCTTGGTCAGTTCCGGCTTGGCCCCCAAGGCGACCGTCGTTACCGGCCTTCTCGACTTGCACTCCAGGTCCACCACCGCCAGGTTGTCGCTGAAGTACAGCGCGATGTAGACCTTCGAGCCGATCACGGCCAATCCCCGCGGACCGTTAATCGCGCTGGGGTCTTCCACGCCCAGCCACCCCCAAGTCCCGCCGTCCTGGAGCATGATTCGACGCCGCAGGCCCACCAAAAACGCCAGGTCGTTGGGCACGTCGGCAGCGGTGGTCGAAGCGTAGATGCCGCTGTCGTCCGAGCGGGTGCCCTGCTGGCCGTCGGCCGCTTCATCCTTGGGCATCGCCAGCAGCTTTTTTAACAGGGCCGCCTGGTCGATCACGCTCAGTTCGTGCGTGCCGGCGTGGGTTACACAGATCGATTCTCCGTCGGCCGTACAGGCCACGCCCCACGGATTGGCCGCCCCCAGATCGACGTCGTCCAACAGCAACGTGTTGATCAGCTTTCTGCCTTCCGCGTCGATCACGCTCAGCGCGTTGGTGTTCATCCACCCCCGCTCCAGTTGCGTAGTGGGCATTTGGTATCGGGCAAGGATGTGCACCACGTAGGCGTATTTCCCGTCCGGCGAAACGCAAATACCCCGCAGGCTGGAGCTGCCGTTGGGCAGCCGGATCGTGGACGGCTCGTTCGTCTCGGTGTCAATCACCGTCACCACCGCGGCCACGTCGTAGCCGTCCGCACGGTCCAGCGGCAGGTGGTTGGCCACAAAGACCGACTTGCCGTCGGGCGTAATGGCCGCGGCCAGCGGTTCGCGGGCCGCCCGCACAGGGCGGATCTTCTTGACCCCAAGGTCGATCACCAAAACGTTGTTGTCGAAGCGGTTGCAGACGTACAGCTTCTTGCCGTCGGGACTGACCACGGGGCCCGTCGCCGTGTGACCCGCCGGAATCGACTCCCGCACCTCTCCCGATTTCACGTCCACCACGCAGACCTCGCTCTTCGCAGCGGCGCAGGTCACGTACAACACGCTTCCATCCGGACTCAGCACCATGCCCGTCGGTTCGGCCGGCACGGCAATCGAGCGGGTAACCTCGCCCCGCGAAAGATCGACCACCGCCACCTGTCTTGCCCCGGCATTGGCAACGTATAAGCTCTTGGCGTCTTTCGATGCGACCACGGCCGTGGGGCCCAGGTACGTGGCAGCCCCTGCGGCAACCGCCGTGGCGCCCAACAGGAAGCAAACGGCCAGCAGGACGCAAACGGCCAACAGGCTGGGTATCCTCAAAAATCCCCTTCTGGTGCGATGGTCTCTCTTCATGGGGCAACTCCT
>CAZUAM010000934.1:0-1821 GCA_964618095.1 uncultured Planctomycetaceae bacterium
GGCACCTTTGAGCGGCGGCCGAGACACGTGGACTGACGCGCTGGTCGAGCCCGTCTTGGGTGTTCACAGTGACCGCACTCACGCGGTCTTCTCCGCGGATCCTTGAAGCCGGCCCGATGGAGCGGGGCACTCCGAACGGGGTCGGCGTACTGTCTGCCGCGGACGCGACGTAACTGCCTGCGCCGCCTTGGGCCCTTTGAGAACCGGGGGCCGGGGGTGGCAAGTCCGGTGGTTTCTTACACGTCGCAGATCAGCACGCATTTCCGCAGCGAGGCCAGGGGGTCGGGGCCGGTCGGGATGAATTCCTGACCTACGAAGCCCTTGTAGCCGGTCTCGACGATGGCCTTCATCACCGCCGGGTAGTAGATCTCCTGGGTCTCGTCGATTTCGTGCCGCCCGGGCACGCCGCCGGTGTGATAATGGGCGATGTACTGCGCGTTCTGCTTGATGGTGGAGATCAGGTCGCCTTCCATGATCTGCATGTGGTAGATGTCGTAGAGCAGCTTGAACCGCTCCGAGCCCACGCGCTGGCAAACCTCCACGCCCCAGGCGGTGTGATCGCACTGGTAGTCCTTGTGATCGACCTTGCTGTTGAGCAGCTCCATGACCACGTTGACTTTCTTGGCCTCGGCCAGCTTCATCAGCCGCTTCAGTCCCTTGGCGCAGTTCTCGATGCCCTCCTCGTCGTCGAGCCCGCCCCGGTTGCCCGACATGCAGATGACGTTCTTCAGCCCGGCGTCGGCCGCCTTGGGAATCAGGTCTTCGAAGCTGGCCACGAGGCGGTCGTGGAGTTCCGGACGATTGAAGCCGCGGGCGATTCCCATCCCGGCGCCGCCGGCAATGGCGCAGGTCAGGCCGTATTTCTTCAGCGTGGGCCACTGGTCGGGCCCGAGAAGCTCGATCGATTTCAGCCCGATTGCCTTGGCGGCCTTGCAGAGATCCTCCAGGGGGATCTTCCCGTAGCACCACTTGCAAACGGAATGGTTGATATTGCCTTTGAGCTGAGTTTGGGCCTGGGGCTGGGCTTCGGCGGCTGAGAGGGCCCGAGGGAGGGCCACGGCAGCGGCCGCGGTGCCGCCGGTGAGGTTGCGGAGCAGAGACCGACGCGAGATACAGTTTTTCATGGGATAGCACCTCAAGAGACTGCGGGGTGGCTCGGGGGGTCATCTTCCGCCGCCGTGCGGCGGAACAAGTTCAGTCACCACGATAACCGCCCCGGCGGACAGGTGCAAGGCTCCCTGAGGCTGTCGGCCCAGCGTACTCTTGAAGAGGGCGGGAGGTTTCGGGGCGGGCGTCTGTCAGCGGTGGACGCCGGCAGCCGGTGTCAGAGGGGTTCGCGCTTCTTCTGGGTGTTCAGTTCCGGCCCCACCTTGCGGCGCTTGTAGGTGACGCTGTACGTGACGCAGCGTTTCTCGCCGGGCGTCAGGTCGAGGAAGTACTTGACGTGGTTCTGGTCCACCCGTTCCACCCGGCCCTTAACCTCGTGCAGATCCACGTAAGCGCCGGGCTGGTTGCTGTCCCAGTCGTTGGGCTTGCCGTCGCTTCCCCAGAGGACGACGTTGGCGTCGAATTTCCGCTCGATCTCCGACTTGACGTCCACCGGCTTACCGGAGACGATCTCTTCCGCGTAGAAGAACGTTTCGTCGTAGTCCACGAGGTCGTAGTAGAGCACGAACTCGTTGTCGAGCCTTCGCTTGTATTGCCGGGCAACGACGCCCGCGATCTTCTGGTCCTTCAACCGCCGGATGATGGTGATGTCCTGGTCGCGGCCGACGTTCACTTCCACGCGATCGCCGATGGGCACGTACTTGGTGGTGGTGC
>CAZUAM010000935.1:0-1817 GCA_964618095.1 uncultured Planctomycetaceae bacterium
TTCTGATAATGGTGTCGATCTACGGCTTTCACCGGTACGTGCTGGTCTTCCTCTTGTGGTGGCGAACACTGGGTGGGGCGACTCGAACGCGGCCCAGGCTGTTCAGAAGGCTCTCGACGACGAAGCTGGTGGCCGGATGGCTCGTGGTTCTGTGGTGCTTGTTTCTGCTGCTGGTCGGGCTTCTCTCCCGGGGGCCTTGAAGGGTGGATGGGTCTTCCGGCGCGGATCCACAGATTCTACGGCTCGGGCGACCGGTTTACACGGCGTGGCAACTGGTAGTATCATGGGGCCTGTTACGCGCCAACGGTGAAGGAGGATGCGATGAAACGGGTACAGCTTCTTGCCGCTTCTCTGGTTGTTTGCCTCTCGGGGGCCAGCGCGAGCTGGGCCGCCGGCATCAGTCGGCAAGTGATCTCCTTGGACGTCCCGGCGCCGAAGGATTCGGCCGGCGGGATCATCGTGGCCGATGTGAACCACGACGGGAAGCAGGACTTCCTGGTCACCGTGCCGGGGCACCTGGCCGTGTACGACAACGGCGGCCGGAAACTGTGGATCGAGAAGACGGACCTGGTCGTGGGCGGATCGAGTGAGGGCAGCGGGTTGCCCGGCCACAACGGACCGGGGGTTGCTGCGGGCGACGTTGACGGAGACGGCCGCTGCGAAGTCATCTTCCCGACCAAGGAGGGCCGGCTGCGGGTGCTCGACGGTGCCGGTGGAAAGGAAGAGGCCGGCGCGAAGCCGCCCGTGCCCAAAGGTGCCGCACGCTGGGAAGTGGCCATGATCGCCGACTTTCGCGGCCGCGGCGGCGACGGTGATATTCTCTTGCAGGCGACCAACGAGCGCGGGTACCGGACGGGCAGATACCTGGCGGCCTACACGTACCAGGACCTGATCGGCGGCAAGCCGCCACTGTGGGCGACCGACCAGTTCGTCTCCTGCGCACACAATGCCGCCCGACTGGCCGACATCGACGGTGACGGACGCGACGAGGTGCTGGGGGCGACTGTTCTTTCGGCCGACGGCAAGCTGCTTACTCGGGCCGCCGAGTTTCGCGGCCACATGGACAGTGTGTTCGTTGGCGACGTGTTGCCGTCGGCGCCCGGGCTGGAGGTGGTGCTGTTGGAGGAAGGGTCGAACTACGTCCAACTGATCGGCGGCAAGGGCCCGATTTGGCGGAGTGATTTTCGCCGGCAGGAGCCGCAGAACGCGGCCGTGGGGCGTTTCAAGCCGAAGAGCGACGAGATCTTCATCTGGTGCCGCTCGCGCTACAACGAGCACCAGAAACCGTTCGTCTTCAACTCCCGCGGCCGGAAGGTCTTCGACTACCGGATGGACGACGTGGCCCCGGCGGGCTGGACGGCCTCGGGCGTGGAGGTGATCCACACGATCGACTGGACGGGCCGCCGGCAGCAACTTGCCTGCGCCAAGGAGCGCCACACCAGCGGCGACGTTTGCCTCTTCGAGCCCTTAAGCGGCAAGTTCGTCGAGCGGCTCAAGCAGAAGGCCGACCGCCTTTACGTGGCCGACGTTCGGGGCGACTGGCGGGAAGAGATCATCGTGCTGGCGGGCAACAAACTGCACGTCTATCAAAACACGGCTGCCAATCCCCGGCCGAACGAAAAGCGGCTTTGGGCCCGTCGGAACTATCGCCGTCTGAAGCAGTGCCACAATTACTACTCGCCCTGAAAAGGCGTCTCGAGGAGAACAAGCGGCCAGTGACCGATTTCAACTCATCCAGGCCGGCCCTTGACGGTGCGTCTTTCCCACGGCCCGACCGCCGAGCGAGACGGCGGTCGGGGAGACCGGCAAGCTGGGCG
>CAZUAM010000936.1:0-1816 GCA_964618095.1 uncultured Planctomycetaceae bacterium
ATTGGTAAGAGGACCAGCCTACGAGGAACTTCTAGCTTCCAGCCTCCAGCCTCAACAAGACTGGCCGGCGTTCCGTCACGACAACACCCGTAGCGGATACATCAGAACGGACGTCCCCGCCCAGATCCACCAGGCGTGGAAAACGGAATTCGGGACAAAGCTCAGTCAGCCGGTCGTCGCCGGCGGGAAGCTCTTCACCAGCGCGGTCGACGAGCACACCGTCTACGCCGTGGATGCCGCTTCGGGCCGGGAAGCCTGGCACTTCATCGCCGGCGGGCGGGTCGATTCACCGCCCACCCTTTACCGGGGCCTTGCTCTGTTCGGCTGTGCCGACGGGTGCGTCTACGCGCTGAACGCCTCGAACGGAAAACTCGTCTGGAAATTCCGGGTGGCTCCCAACGACCGCAAACTGATCGCCTACGGGCAGGTCGAGTCGGTTTGGCCGCTTTCGGGCAGCGTGCTCGTTCAGGACGGCAAACTCTACTGCGTGGCCGGCCGCTCCATGTTCCTCGACGGCGGCCTGCGGATGGTGATACTGAAACCCGAAACGGGCGAACTCATTTCTGAAAACGTCATGGATCGCCAGGTACCGGACACCGAGCAACAACTAGACGACCTCATGATGGGCAAGCACATGCCCGTGGCCATGCCCGATATCCTTTCGAGCGACGGCAAGTACGTCTACATGAAGTCGCAGACGTTCACCCTCGACGGCAAGCGATTGCGGGTCGGACCGCAGCGTCCCGACACGCAGTACGACCAAGAAGTACACCTCTTCTCGCCCGTATCTTTCCTCGACGACGGATGGCACCAGCGAGCCTACTGGATCTACGGTCGGGCAGCCGGAGAAGGCTGGGCCGAGTTCCAACTGCCACCCAAGCGTGTCCCCTGTGGCCGGATCCTGTGCCTCGACGAGAACAACGCCTACGCATACGCCAGGGATCCGGAGCTGATGTGCAACACTTCAGTCAGCGAATATAGGCTCTACAGCGCCGGCAAGGAACCCACGAGGAAAGTGGGAATCCCCAAACTTGAAGGCACATGGGCCGAGGGCCAGTACTCCGCCGAAAACCCGCTGGCAGGCCAGACGGTTAACTGGAAACAACTCGCCGAAGAGCCCATGGAAAGGCTAACTGCCCTGGACTACAACTGGATCCACGAGGAACCCAACGTCATTGCCAAAGCGATGGTTCTGGCCAACGACCGGCTTTTCGTCGCGGGCCCACGCGACGTTGTCGACGAAAAACAGATGTGGGGCCGCTCGAACGAAAAGGTCTTCCAGGAGGGAATGGCCGAACAAGCCGCGTGGCTTGACGGCGAGCATGGCGGCGTCATGCAGGTCTTCTCCAAAAAGGACGGCAAGAAGCTGGCCGAACACAAGCTCGAGTGCCTGCCGGCATTCGACGGCCTGATCGCCGCCGCCGGCAACTTGTACATGGTGACCAAAGACGGCTCGGTCCTCTGTTATCAGGGCGAGTAGTGCGGCCCGGCGGCCGATGTTCGACCAAACGATCGCGTCGCCCGGGGCATGCGTGCCGGTCCGTGAATCGTTCGATTGACGGGGTTCGACCCCGGCATACGGCCGACTTCCACGGACGCCACCCACTCTTTTGGGGTCGATGCGACAAATTCGTGGACAGATATTTCACCAGCCGATATTCTCGACGGCGGACGTCGGGCTTTGTACCCCATTGCCAGACGTCCCCCGCCGCGTCCGGTCCTGCCCCCGGGCGCGGCACTTTTCTTTGAATGCCCCCTGCGGGATTCCAGACGCCGGCCCGCCAGTTTCGGACCAACGGCCCCGTCGCTTCGGCCG
>CAZUAM010000937.1:0-1809 GCA_964618095.1 uncultured Planctomycetaceae bacterium
CCCGTATTGTGTCACTTGGCACTAACCTCCAAACTGGGGGTATAGCCTCCGGCTTTTCATGGAAGGTGCCAAGCAATGATTCGTTCCAAGTCTATTGAAGATCGTTTGCGGGATGGCAGGCTCGATGCCAAGACCCGCGACAGCCTGTTTCGACGTAAGATCGAGCAAGGGGCGAACTGTTCGCCCTTTGTCTCTAAAGCCATCTTGCAGGCCGTCAAAGAGGTCTTCCCGCTGGATGCCGAAGACCTCGCCAGCCAACTCGAACTCGGCCGGCTTCGCATGCTCGTGGTCGCTGCACACGAGCCCGCCGGCAAGCCTCTGGAGGATTGCCAGAAGACCTCCGTCCTTCTCACCCTGGACGCCGGTAAGGCGGACTTCGAGGTCCGTGCCAGGCAAGGCGTCACCGGCCTGCGACGCACACGCATCTTGCGCATGTGTTGCGAGGCCCGGGAGCAGGGCGGTTTGTTGAGCTATGAAGATCTCGCCTATCGGTTGTTGAACTGCGGCGTGCGCACGATCGTCCGCGACGTAGAACGGTTGCGACGTCAAGGCTTGGTGGTTCCCACCCGCGGGCAACAGCAGGACATCGGGCCGGGACAGACTCATCGTGTCCAAGCCGTGCGGCTGTTCCTGGAAGGCCACGAACCGATGGAGATCGCCCGTCGACTCTACCATGCCCTCAGCTCCATCGAAAACTACCTGACCACGTTCGGACGTGTCGCCCTGCTGGCCAACCAAGGTTACAGCGACGAGGAGATCGCCTTTATCATCCGCCGCTCCAGCCCTTTGGTCGCCGCGTATCGCCGGCTGGCCGAACAATTCGCCAACAAGCGTTCCGCCCAAACCCGCTTCCGGGAAATCTTCGGCCGCCTGCAAATCGGGGTTTCCCCCGGGAAAAAAACGCCTTTCGCAACCAAACGCAGGAGGGCCAAGCCATGAGACGCGCTGCCCCCCATCGTTGTTTGGCGTATGACGCCAGCGATCGCAAGACCTTCCGCAGCGCCCTGTGCCATCTGTTGCAGACCGAGTTCCCTGGTGTTTTTGGCCCCTCGGTCACGCAACTGTTCGCCCGACGGATCGAGAAGCTCTTTGACCGTTTTCACCCGGACCGCTCCCGGCTGCGTGTGGGACAGGTCCTCTGGGCCGCCGTCGCCGCCGACGATCCGCCCGCTCGCAACAAACGCATCGAAGATACCCGCTTGATCCCCATCGTGCTGGACCTCGTGACCGCCCAGGACATCGACGAAACCATCGCCACCGGACTGCGACAGGAGACCCGACGTAAGAAGATCCTCCGCATGTTTCGTCAGGCCTATCAGCAAGGCGCCGTGCTCAGCTATCCCGATGTCTCCCTCTTGCTCCATGTCCAAACCAGCACCATCTCCCGAACCGTTCTGGGCCACGAACGACAAACCAAAGAAACCATTCCCCGGCGCGGCACGATTCACGACATGGGACGCTCCATCAGCCACAAGGCCGTCATCTGCTACAAACGTCTCGTGGAAAACAAAACCACCAGCCAAGTCGCTGTCGAGACCCTTCACGATCCCGAAGAGGTCGAGTATTATGTCCAATGCCTCCGACGAATCAAGCTATGCACTGAGGCAGGCATGTCCCTCGAAGAAACCACTCAAGCCACCGGGCATTCCAAATCACTCATCCAGGAGTACCTCGATCTCATTGGACAACTGCGTCTGTCCACAAACAAGAACCGCCAAAAGACAACCCCCAAGACCAAAACCGCCAGGCCAACGGCACGTGTCAAATGACACAACCTCCGTGCCAGGTGACACATTCCCGGATTATTCA
>CAZUAM010000938.1:0-1785 GCA_964618095.1 uncultured Planctomycetaceae bacterium
TTGTTCGCAAGTTGTTTGCACGCCGCGACTTAGGGTGGTTTTCGGGTCGCAATATGTAGTCATGTAAGCGAAGGATATTGCCCTTGATTGCCAGGAGGCAATAAGTATAATGTGGGCATGTACGTCGCCAAGATTCCCAACCGGTCGTCGCCTCCTGCCTTCCTGTTGCGAGAAAGTTACCGCGAAGGCGGGACGGTCAAGAACCGCACCCTGGCCAATCTCTCCCATCTGCCGATCCGCCAGATCGAACTGATCCGCCGCGTGCTCAAAGGCCAAACGCTGGTTTCGCCCCAAGAGGCGTTTGTGATTCCGCGCAGCCTGCCTCATGGCCACGTGGAGGCCGTGCTGGGCACGGTCCGCAAACTGGGGTTGGACACTCTGATTGCGTCGAAGGGGTCCCGCCAACGCGATTTGGTCGTGGCCATGATCGTGCAGCGAATCATCTTCCCGTGTTCCAAGCTGGCCACCACCCGAGATTGGCACACCACGACTCTGGCCGAAGAGTTAGGCGTGGAAGACGCCGACGAAGATGAACTCTACGCCGCGTTGGATTGGTTACTTAGGCGGCAGAAGCGGATCGAGCAGAAGCTCGGCAGGCGTCATCTTCAGGAGGGAGGATTGGTGCTGTACGACGTCAGCAGCAGTTACTATGAAGGGCGCACCTGCACGCTCGCAAAACAGGGTCACAGTCGGGACGGCAAGAAGGGCCGGCCGATCATTGTCTATGGTGTGCTGACGAATGCCGAGGGTCGGCCGGTGGCGGTGGAGGTCTATCCGGGCAATACGGGCGACCCCACGACCGTGCCGGATCAGGTGGAAAAGCTGCGTGAACGGTTTGGCTTTTGGGAGGTGGTGTTGGCCGGCGATCGCGGGATGCTCACTCAGACGCAGATTGAGCACTTGAAGAAGTATCCGGGGTTGGGCTGGATTTCGGCGCTGAGGAGTGAATCAATCCGGCAATTAGTCCAGGAGGGCTGCTTGCAACGTTCGCTGTTCGACGAGGTCAACCTGGCCGAGATCCGTTCGCCCGAGTTTCCGGGCGAGCGACTGGTAGCCTGTTACAACCCGCTGCTGGCCGAGGAGCGTGGTCGCCGACGGGAGGAGTTGCTGGCGGCGACCGAGAAGGAGTTGGAGAAACTGGCCCGGCAGGTCGCCCGACGCACGAAGAAGCCGATGAAGCAGGCCGAAATCGCCTTGAAAGCAGGCCGGGTGATCAATCGCTTCAAGGTGGCCAAGCACTTCGAATTGATCATCCAGGATGGCCTCTTCGCGTACAGCCGCAAGGAAGCGGCCATTCAGCGGGAGGCTGATTTGGACGGGATTTACGTGATCCGTACCAGCCAGCCGGAAGAGCGTCTTTCCGCCGAGGACGCCGTGCGCAGCTACAAGCTTCTGGCGGAGGTGGAGCAGGCCTTCCGCAGCCTCAAAAGCGTCGATTTGCGTGTGCGGCCCATTTATCATCGCGTCGATGATCGCGTGCGGGCACACATCTTTGTGTGTCTGCTGGCCTACTACGTGCAATGGCACCTCAAACAGGCCTGGGCTCCGCTGTTGTTTGAAGATCAGGAGTTGGAGGGAAATCGTATGCAGCGAGATCCGGTGGCGCCAGCTCAACCATCGGCTTCGGTGAAGCACAAGAAGTCTACTCATCAAACCAGCAGCGGCTTGCCGGTCCACAGCTTCGCCACACTACTGAATGAACTCGGCACACGCTGTCGCAACACCTGCAGGCTGACATCTGACCCCTCCGGCAGCACGTTC
Source organism: uncultured Planctomycetaceae bacterium (assembly GCA_964618095.1). GTDB lineage: Bacteria > Planctomycetota > Planctomycetia > Pirellulales > Thermoguttaceae > CAZUAM01. The sequence goes on from CAZUAM010000938.1 coordinate 1,762, forward strand.
CATCAGGTAACCAAACGCACCCCG
>CAZUAM010000939.1:0-1785 GCA_964618095.1 uncultured Planctomycetaceae bacterium
CTTGTCCGCCCCTGTGATTCCGGGCAGCGGCAAGCAAGCTGCCGCTGGCACCCGGGCATTAGCTGCGCAGGACTCAATAAAGTAGGTCCGACCATGAGTACACGGCGAAGGTCCCAATCGAGGCGGTTTGTGCATACGTTCCCATCAGTAATGGTCTTCGCCGCCGTCGGCGTCCTGGCACTGCTCGCGTGCCGGCCGGCGGTTGCCGGGCCTGACGGACCCGCCGCGGCGGCAAGCGGCGACCAACTGCCCCTCACCCGGCTCGCCCGTGGCCAAAATGCCGATTCGCCCCTCTGGTGGCTCGCCCGGGCCGAACAGCAGGCCGGGCACTGGGGCAATGCCTTTCAGCAGGCCTACTCCTTGACCGAAATCGCCAAGCTGCTTGCCGACGGCGACCAGATCGAGGCGGCCCTGGCCGTGGCCCAGCGGATCGACCACGGCCCGGCCCTGTTGAGTGCCCGCTACCGCATCGCGGCGGCCCACGCCCGGGCCGGGGAACCGCAGGCGGCCGAGGCCCTGGCCAGGCTCAGTACCGCACCGGACGGACGCCCCGAGCCGGACGGCTACGTCGAGTTCAACTGCCATATCGGCCAGGCCCTGGCAGGCGTCGGGCGGATCGAACAAGCCGAGAAGATCCTCACCACGCTCGGCCGGCGCCCGTCGAAGTGGACCGGCAAGTGGGAACCGCCGGGGAACCTCGTCAGCGTAAAGGCCAGGATCCATGCCGCCGTGGCCGCCGCCTCTGCCAAGGCCGGCCGACGCGAGGCCTACCGGAAACACATCCAGAAGGCCGAGGCCCTCGCCCAGAGCATCCCCGGCGACATCAACGAGATGTGGGGCCGGGCGCTCTCCAGCCGGGCCAAGCCGACCGATCCGCCGGGGCCCAACCCGATGGGCGCCATCTACAAGACCAGGGCCATCCAAAGCGGGATGCTCGCGCGAGCCGAGGCCGGCGACTATCAGGCCGCCCGGAAGACCCTCGAACTGATCCCCGCCGGCCGGCATCGAGACACGGAGGCCCGGAGCCTCGTCGAGGTCCTGACCCAAAAGGGCGAGCTGAATCAGGCCCGCACCGTGGCCGACGCCATCGAAACCCCAGACCACCGCGACCGGGCCTACCTCCTGCTGGTGGCCGCGTACGTCCGGGCCGGCAACCTCGCGGACGCCAAGGCACTGGCCGCGCAAATGGGCCAGGGAGACCTGCGGGCCTTGGCAGAAATCCACGTGGCCGTGGCCCTCGGCGGCAGTGGCCGAGCCGGCAACGTCCAGGCCATCCTCGACGCTGCCGCCGCCGAGGCCCAGCGGGACGCCACCAGCCGGGAGCAGTGGGACCGCGCACGTGCCGCCACCCCGCCGGGCATCCCCCCTCCCCTTCCCCCGCCCTCGAGGCCCCGCTTGCACGCCAAGCTCTACCGCGAGGTAGCCCACGTCCTGGCCGACACCCGGGACCGCGACAAGCTGGCCGCCTGGATCAAGACCCTGCCCGGGCCCGACTCCCGCTTCTACGCCCTGCTTGGTGTCGCCGAGCAGCTCCTCCAGGCCCGCTGACGGGAGAGCCGGCCCTGCCGGAACGCATTCCACCCGACCCCTCGCCCCCCGTCCCTCAATACGTCACGCCGCCGCGGAGCATGAGGGTGTCGGGCGGTTCGAGGCCCGGGGTGCCGCTTCGGTAGTGAACGCCGCCCCGCGGTGCGCGTCAAATGACACAACCTCCGTGCCAGGTGACACATTCCCGGATTATTCATAAACCGAGGATTGCTGGGGCATGAGCAGCGGGGAATGGCG
>CAZUAM010000940.1:0-1784 GCA_964618095.1 uncultured Planctomycetaceae bacterium
CAACTCGGAGACCTCCCCGAGCCCGAATTCACCCACGAATTCTGGTGAGGAGGCCCTTTTCTATGCGCGGGTCCCGCCGCCCATCCCCTCACCCCGGCCCGCCCCCAGAGGGAGAAAGGGAAGAGGCTACTTGCTCACGGAGCAGGTGGGTAGTGCCTTGCGAAGCTTGGCGATGCCCTGGTCGGTGACCTTGGTGCCCTGGGCGTAGACGCGGCGGAGTGTCTTGATCTTGCTGAGGTGCTCCAGGCCGGCGTCGGTGATTTTGGTGTTCGAGAGCCAGAGATAGGTGACGCTCTTGTGCTTGGGGAGGTGCGCAAGGCCCGGGTCGCCGATGGGGGTGTCGTCGAGCCGCACGTAGCGGACCTGGGGCAGCCCGGCCAGGGCCTCCATGGCCGCATCGTTGAGCTTGGTCGATTTGAGCGTGAGGTTGTTGAGGTTGGCCATCTCCTTCAGATGGCCCAGTCCGCTGCCGGTGATCGGAGTTTCGCTGAGGTCGAGGGTCCGCAGGTTCGTCAGGGCCCCGAAGTGCACCAGCGCGGCGTCGGTCACCTTAGTCTTGCTGAGGATGAGGCTTTGCAGTTGCGGCACGTGGGTAAGCCCCTGGAGTCCGTCGTCGGTGACCTTGGCCCCTTGCAGCGAGATGTAATTGAGCGAGCCGAGGCCCTTGAGATGGGCCAAGCCGGCGCCGCTAACGGGAGTTTCCATCAGGTCCAGCCTCGTCAGGTTGGTGAGCCCCTTGAGGTGGGCGAGTCCCGCGTCGGTCACGCCGGTTCGGTTCAGCCAGAGATACCCGAGGCTGCGGAGGTCCTTCAGGTGCGCCAGGCCGTCGTCGGTAACCGAGCTGTCGTCCAGCACGAGATAGGCGAGCTGTTTCAGCCCGGCCAGATGCTTCAGCGCGTCCGGCTGGAGTTTGAGCCCCTTCAGCGAGAGGTAGTTCAGATTGCTGAGGCCCTTGAGGTGGGCCAGCCCGGGGCCCGTGATCCGCGACTCCCCAAGGTAAAGGCGGTTCAGGGTGGTCATTCTCTTCAGATGCACCAGGCCGGCGTCGGAGACGGACGACTGCTCCAGCCAGAGGGTCCGGAAGCCGGGCAGCTCGGGCAGGGCCGCCAGGTCGTTGCCGCCTTTCCAGTTGCTTCCGAGGCGGACGGTGTGAATCTGCTGGGAGTTGTGCTCGACGAGCCCGCCAAGCTCTCTGATCTCGGCGATGGTCCGCTGCTGCGTGCGGAGCTTGTGCCAGGCCAGCGCGCCGGCGGCCCGCCACGCCGCCGACTGGTGGGCCGAGGAGGCGATTTTCTTCAGTGCGGCCAGGGCCGCGTCTTCGGTTTGCCGGTCCTCGGCCGCGCTGAGCCGGGAGAGGATGGAGATGGCGCGGCAGGTCACTTCGAGGCTGTCGCCGGCGGCGGCCTCGGCCAGCGGGGCGACGGCCGCGTGCCGGGCCTTCACCAGCGAGTCGGCCGCCCGCTGGCGCGCCGTGTAGGCCTCGCTGTCGAGATCGCGGATCCAGCGGGCAAGAGTCTCGGCGCTGGACGTGGGGGGGACCTGCCCCCCAGCATCTTGGGCCAACGCCGCAGCCGCCGGGCCAAAAAGCAGCGCTACGACCGCGGCGAGTGAGGACAGCCGAACCATCGGTAGTACGTCGGTGCTAGTGGCAGAGGGACCCTTCGTCGGCGCGTGCCAGTAGGCCGGAAGCGCCCGTCAACCCGTCTATTGTGTCTGATAGCCCCGGGGATTTCAACAACGAGGCCGCGACGGCGCGTCTCCGGGCGATTTGCGGCACCGAGACA
>CAZUAM010000941.1:0-1770 GCA_964618095.1 uncultured Planctomycetaceae bacterium
TGGGCGACATAACCGATCCGGCCTCGCTGACCGAGGCGCTCGAGGGCGTCACCATGGTCTATCACGCCGCTGCGAAGGTGGGCGACTGGGGGCCGTGGTCTGAGTTCCAGAGCATCTCGATTGACGGGACGGCGAACATGATCGCGGCCGCCAAGGCCGCCGGAGTCGAGCGATTCCTTCACATCTCCAGCATCTCGGTCTACGGGCACCCGGACGGCGAGGGCCTGGTCCTGGATGAGACCGCGCCGCTGGGGTTTGGGCTGCACAAGTGGAGTTACTACAGCCGGGCGAAGGTGGCGGCCGAGCGGCTCATCTGGGAGGCCCATGAGAAAGACGGGCTTCCGGTGACCGTCTGCCGACCGAGTTGGCTGTACGGCATACGCGATCGGGCGAGCATGCCCCGCCTGGTCGACGCCGTCCGCTCCGGGAAAATCAAGGTCATCGGCGACGGCAAGAATCGACTGAACCTGACCAACGCCGCCAACGAGGCGGGGGGCTGCATCCTGGCCGCCACCAACCCCAAGGCCCTGGGGGAAAGCTACAACCTGTCCAACGACGGGGTGATCACGCAGGAGGAGTACTTCACCAAGATCGCCGAGGAGCTGGGCGTCGAGCCGAACTTCAAGCACGTGCCCTACCGCGTGGTCAAGTCCGCCGCCTTCTGGATGGAGCTGTTCGGGCACATGACCGGGCGAAAGAAGCCGCCGCTGGTGACCCGCTACTCGGTCTGGCTGATCGGGCGGCGGTGCTTCTTCAGTTGCCAGAAGGCCCGCGAGCAGCTCGGCTGGAAGGCGACGATCGGCTACGACGAGGGCATCCGCCAGGCTGTCCGCTGGGAGCTGGAGCGCCAGCAGGCCGCGGGCGCCTGAGCCCGAAAAAGGTGTCAGGAACCTTTTCTTGGTCAGTAAGTCATTGCAAAACAATAGGTTGTGAAGCAAAAAAAGGTGTCAGGAACCCTTTTTGGGGCAATTCCGGGGATGCAATGAGCCCGTTCACGCTCGCCCTGGTTCAGATGGCCGTCGCGCCCGGCCGGCTGGACGCCAACCTCCGCCACGCCGAGGAGCTGATCGCTCGGGCCGCCGCCGACGGGGCCCACGTCGTCCTGCTGCCGGAGGTAATGGACCTGAGTTGGACGCACCCGTCGGGGGCGGAGCTGGCCGGGCCGGTCCCCGGCGGGGCAACCTGCCAGCGGCTGCGGACCGCCGCACGCCGCCACTCCGTTTACGTCTGCTCCGGGCTGACCGAACGCGACGGGCAGGCCGTCTACAACGCGGCCGTCCTGCTCGACCCGGCCGGCACGCTGTTGCTGCACCACCGCAAGCTGAACGAGCTGACGATCGGCCACGACGCCTACGCCCAGGGCGACCGGCTGGCCGTCGCCCGCACGCCGTTGGCGACGTTCGGGCTGATGATCTGCGCCGACGGGTTCGCCCGCGACCGCTGCATCACGCAGGCGCTGGGTTACATGGGGGCCGACGTGGTGCTGTCGCCGTCGGCCTGGGCCGTGCCGCCCGACCACGACAACGCAAAGGAGCCCTACGGGGCGACGTGGCGGGAGGCCTACATGCCGCCGGCCCGCGACTTCCGCATGTGGATCGCCGGGTGCAGCAACGTCGGGCCGATCGCCGCCGGGGCGTGGGCGGGGTGGAACTGCATCGGCTGCTCGATGGTGGTCGACCCGGCCGGCCTGATCGTCGTCCAGGGCCCCTACGGGGCGGCCGCCGAGACGATCCTGACCGTCCAGATCGAGCCTCGGCCCCGCCCGGCCCG
>CAZUAM010000942.1:0-1765 GCA_964618095.1 uncultured Planctomycetaceae bacterium
ATTACCCGTCAATCCCAATCTCCCTATATTCCGGCATTTTCATCAGCCCAGGGCAGGACCGCCCCTAGCGAGCGGATAACCATCGGCTTTATCGGCTGCGGCAAGATGGCCAACGACTACCATCTGAGCACGTTGCTCAGCTTCGGCGACGTTCAGGCGCTGGCGGTCTGCGAGGTAGACACCACCCGCCGCAAACACGCCAAGAAGCGGCTGGAAGACGCCTACGCCAAGGACGGCTCGTACCGGGGCTGCCATGAGTATACCGACTTTCGCCAGGTCGTCGGCCGAGAGGACGTCGATGCGGTCTGCATCGCCACGCCCGACCACTGGCACGCGATCCCCATCATCGAGGCCTGCAAGGCGGGCAAGGACGTCTACTGCGAGAAGCCGCTGACGCTGACCATCGCCGAGGCCAAACGGTGCATCGACGCGGTGCGAAAGCACCAGCGGGTGATGCAGACCGGCAGCCAGCAGCGTTCCAGCGTCTTCGGCCCGTTCCGCAAGGCCTGCGAACTGGTCCGCAGCGGTCGGCTGGGCAAGGTGAAGACCGTGAGCGTGGGCGTAGGCGGGCCGAGCCGGTGGTGCGACCTGCCGGAAGAACCCATGGAGCCGGGCCTGGACTGGAACATGTGGCTGGGCCAGGCCCCGCTACGACCCTACAACTCAGTGCTCAGCCCCCGCGGCGTGCATAACCATTTTCCCGCCTGGCGGTCCTATCGGGAGTACTCCGGCGGCGGACACACCGATATGGGCGCCCATCACTACGACATCGCCCAATGGGCGCTGGGAATGGACGAGTCCGGACCCGTCGAGATCATTCCGCCCGAGGACCCCAAGGCCGGCAAGGGCGTGAAGTACGTCTACGCCAACGGCGTGGTAATGACGCACGGCGGGCCGGGCGGCTGTGTCTTCGTGGGCACCAAGGGCCGGCTCCACATCGATCGCGGCCGGCTCAGCAGCGATCCCGAAGAGATCGTCAAAGAGCCCCTGGCCGACGACGAGGTCCACCTGTACAAGTCGCCGGGCCATCATCGCGATTGGCTCAACTCAATCCGCTCCCGCAAGCGGCCGGTGGCCGACGTGGAGATCGGCGCCCGCTCGGTCACCGTAGTCCACCTGGGCAACCTGGCCTACTGGTACGGCCGCCGCCTGCGGTGGGACCCGAAGAGCTGGAAGTTCCTCGGCGACGACGAAGCCAACCGGTGGCTCGACCGCGAGCGCCGCGATCCGTGGCAGTTGCCCGAAGTGTAGTCCGCTGCCCTTCTCGCACTGGGAAAACGTCCGGGGGTTGCCGCCCCCGGAAGTTGGGCTCCAGCAGCAACGGACCCGCGCAGAAATAGGTTGGCCGATTTTCCCTTGGGGGTGGCCGGGGTCGACGGGCACCGACGCGAAGCGTTGGTCGGTGAGCCCCCGGAATCGCAGGCACTGTGGGCTCACTTCGTTCGACCACAGCCACCCGACGCGCATCGACTTCCGTGGGTCAGCGCCGCAGTTTTCGGTTGTAGAACTGCACGCCTGCGGGGCGGCGGAGCGGGATCTGCATGCCGCCGCCGGCCTCTAGCTTGTCGAAAAGCTGCTTGCGCATGGCGGCGATCTGCTCCTGGTAGGCGGGGACCGTGATCAGGTTGTGTCGCTCGACCGGGTCGGTCTCGAGGTCGTAGAAGCCGTTGCGGTCCCAGACGCCGTGGTAGTAGATATACTTGTATCGCTCCGTCCGCAGCGCGAAGGTGCTTGGCGTGGCGGGGAAGTTCCACTCCCAGTAGTA
>CAZUAM010000943.1:0-1762 GCA_964618095.1 uncultured Planctomycetaceae bacterium
GTTCTGCGGCCCTCAACGGCCACTACCGCCCCCCGGCGGCCCACTCAGTGGCTAACAGAAGACCGATCGGCCGAGCGATCACCGAGTCGTCGATGTCTACCCCGGGGGCCACCAGGCCCCATCTGTTGGCGAAGATGTCGTCGGCCCGGGAGAACGGCCGAGACGAGGTGACGAACTTGACCGCCCCGCACTCGAGCAGCACGTTCTGGCCGTAGCCGCCATGGTTGCGGCTCTGGCGCCCGTTCGACGGATCGCTGCCGGGGGTGTCGGATCCCAGGGCGAAATGCGTCCGCCCCAAGTTCTTCGTGCCGTGACAGACCCCGTCGCGGATGTAGCCCAGGTGGTAGGCGTAGCTTTCATCCATCCATCGACGCAAGTCACCCAGTTTCTCCCGCGGCGCCGTCTGCAACCGGCGGAACGACGCCCGAAATCCCTGCTGGTCGGCCAAGGCCGAGCCGGGGCAAACAAACCACCGGCTCTCAGTCACGAATCCGTCGCGCGCCAGGATGGGGGCGCAGATTCCGGCCGCCCCGGGACCGTCTCGACGCGAAACGCACGGGAAGTACCCCCCGTGGAGCTGGCTATACTCGAGCATCCCCACGCCGACCTGCCGCAGGTTGCCCTGGCAGGCCACCAGTCGAGCGTTGAAGCGGCTGCTCTGGATGGCCGGGACTGTCAACAGCCAGACCGCCGCAAAAACCGCGGCCGCCACGGCCACGTCCAGCCAGCGGAAGCGGCCGGCCGAACTGGGCGCTGTGGCCGTCGGGCTCATCGGCCGGCGCTGGAACGCAGCCGAAGATCCCGCCTGCGAGGCCACCACCCGGCAAGTTCGCTCTGCCAGCCCCGGCGGCGGGAGAAAATCGTACCGCCCCGACTCCAAGACCTCCAGCCGCCCGCGAACCCGCGCTAGCTCCCGCCGGAGCCCCGCGTCGCTCTTCAGACGCGCAGCAACCTGCCCCTCTTCGGAATCTTCTAGCGCACCGAGGAGGTGGCCGAGCAATTGCTCTTGCAGGGGATCACTCATTTCGGAAGGCGGGTACAGGTAAGCGTCTCGCTGAGCTTGTGGATGGCGGTATGCAGGCGGCTCTTCACGGTTCCAACGGGGATGGACAACACCTGGGCGGCTTCGCGGTACTTCAGCCCTTGAAAATACACCAGCATCACCACCTGCCTGGTGGGTTCGGGAAGGTCTTCCACGGCACGCCTGACCTGCTCGCGGCTCTCGGCCAACTGGGCCGCTCGGGCCGGATCCGGCTCCGGCCCCTTCAGCAAACGGGCGCTGTCGAGCAACTGGCCCAATGCTCCTGCCTCATCCTCCGAGTCTCCTCCGATGCGGCGGTCGAGGCTGGCCATCCGGTGCCGCCGATTGCGTCGCTGTAGGTCGATCGCCTGGTTGGTGGCGATCGTGTAAAGCCACGGACGCACCTTCCGGCCCGGTTCGAACTGCTCGCACTTCAAGTGGACCTGAAGGAACGTCTGCTGGAACACGTCCTCGGCCTGCTCGGCATCACCCAGGTAGTGCCGCAGGTAGCCGAACAACTCCCTCTCGTATCGGTGGACCAATTGGCCGAACGCCCGGCGATCCCCCCGCGAGCGGTAACCCAGGAGGAGTTCTTCGTCGGTCCAGGCGTCCGGTGCCCGCGATCCTGTCGCACCAGGCTGCGTGTGTTCAATTGTGCCGTGCATCTTCGATACGAGCCTCTTCGAGGGAGGGTTCAGCGGGACCGGAAAAAGTCAGGTCCGCTGGGCCACGTCGGGCCGG
>CAZUAM010000944.1:0-1759 GCA_964618095.1 uncultured Planctomycetaceae bacterium
GAGATACTGGGCCTCGATTTCCTGGATGTCGGCGGCCTCGATCGAGTCGCCGCTCTTATAGGTCCGGTCGATGACGGTGTTGCGGACCAGGTTCCTCAGCTTGCACTTGTACAGCGCCTGGCCCTTGCCCGGCTTGACGAAGTTGCACTCGATCATCAAGTACGGATCCCCGTCCATCTGGACCTTCAGGCCCTTGCGGAACTGGCTGGTGTTGTAGCTGGCCACGATCGTCTTCCGGTTTCGCTTTCTGAGAGGGTCAGGTTATGGTACGATTCGCCGTTATGGCAAGTCTAGCTTTTCAAGCTGGCGCGGCCCCGCCCGCCCCGTCCTACGCCGACTGGCAGGCTGCCCTGGCCGACGCGGTTCGGGACCCGGCCGAACTCTGCCGGCTACTGGGGCTGGCTCCTTCGGTGGCGGTCGCTGCCGAGGGTGGCGCGGGCAGTTTTCCGCTGCTGGTCCCCCGGACGTATCTCGGCCGGATCCGCCCCGGCAATCCGGAGGACCCCCTGTTGGTACAGGTCTTGCCCCAGGCGGCCGAACTGGCCGAGGTGCCCGGCTACCGCACCGATCCGCTCGGCGAGGCCGGCGCCACTTGCCGCCCCGGTCTGCTCTGGAAGTACCGGGGCCGCTCTCTGATGGTAACAACTCCGCGGTGTGCCGTCCATTGCCGCTTCTGTTTCCGCCGGCATTTTCCCTATCATGCCTCGCCCCAGGTGCCGGCAGAGTGGGAGCCGGCCTTCGAACGAATCGCCGCCGAGCAGTCGATCCACGAGATCATCCTCAGCGGAGGGGACCCGCTTGCCTTGCCCGACGAGCAACTCGCCCAGCTCGCCCGGCGGCTGGCCGAAATCCCCCATCTGAGACGGCTGCGGCTGCACACCCGATTGCCGGTAATGATCCCCCAGCGGGTAACCGACCCCTTGGTGGCCTGGATACGGGGTACGCGACTTTCACCCGTCATGGTGATCCACGTCAACCATCCGGCCGAGATCGACCAGCCCGTGGCCGCCGCCCTGGGCCGGCTGGTAGAGGCCGGCATCCCGGTGTTGAACCAGGCGGTCCTGCTCCGCGGCGTCAACGATCGGGTCGAGGTGCTGGCCGAGCTGTGCGAGCACCTGGTTGACCTGCGGGTGATGCCCTACTACCTGCACCAGTTGGACCGGGTTACCGGGACTGCCCATTTCGAGGTGCCCGAGGCGACCGGTGTCAAACTCATCGAGCAGCTTCGCGCCCGGCTGCCGGGCTACGCGGTGCCTCGCTACGTCCGCGAGACGCCGGGCGGGGCGGGCAAGGATGTCCTGGCATGAGAGCGTGTTTGCCCGTACCGGCGGTTTCGCGCGGCGCGTACCGACCTTGCCGTCTCCTGAACAACTCTGCGGCTATCTGAGTTGAATGGCCGGGAGCACGTTGTCCGCCTGTCTCTCGATCTTGAACCGAAGATTCGACGTTTTCGGATCGCTGTAGCGGCCGTGCAGTCGGTCTTCACCCTCCTTGTTGGCGGTAAAGGGGGTTGCACTCTTCTGCCGCCATTCGATCGTGACCACAGGGTTCTTCAATACTCGCCGGTGAGTTCTCCTCCGCGGATCGTGGCCAACGCTTTCCAGATCTCAGGGTCGATGCCGTCTTGGATGAAGTGACTTGAGCCATCGGCGAAAACCACGTTCACCCCGCCGGGATGACGACTCCGCGCCGTCCGCCAGCCATAGGGCGTGAAACGCTTCGAAACATCGCCTCCCATGACGACAGCAATACAATCGGG
>CAZUAM010000945.1:0-1751 GCA_964618095.1 uncultured Planctomycetaceae bacterium
CGCGGTGGATGATGGATTGCGCATGGCCCGCTGCCAGTCCGGCGGCGGCCTGGCTGAGTTCGCGGAGGTGACGTGCTTCGGTCTCCAGCAACCCGGCACGACCACGTGCTTCGGCCAGTCGGACGGTGGCCCGCCATGCCAGGGCCAGGCAGATCAATACCAGGCCGCCGGTGGCCACCAGCGAGGCCCGCAACCAGGCCGCGCTACGGCACTGAGCGTCGGCCTGCGAGCGATCCAGGATGAGAATGGCGGCGAACTGCCCGCCGGCCCAGAAAGGACTCGCCAGCTCCTCCTGCCAGGGCCGTCCCATTCCCAAGCCGCGTCCGGCAGACCCTCCCCGTCCTCTGGCGCCGCCCCTGGCACCAGGGCCTCCCCATCTCCCGAGTCCACCCCGCCCCCCGGCCCCCCCCCTCTCGGCGCCGGGGGTTTCCGAGGGTCGGGTTAGTCGGAAGTTGCTGACGAGCCGCAGCCCCTCCGGGGCCCAAGACTCGCCGGCCACAATCTGAGCAGTGGAACCGTCGAGCAGATCGGTTTCGCCGGCGGACAACAGCCTTTGACCGTCATCGGAGGCGATGGCCACCGCCAGGATGTCCTTCGACTTGGCCAGTGCCTCCAGCGTCCCTTGAAGCTGATCCTCGAAATACAGGCCGCGCCGCAGGTGAAAGCGGATCCCGCCGACCAGGGCATTCACGAGGGAATCGGCCTGCCGGCGAAGCGTTTCCCGGGCTGCCTCACGTTCCCGCCCGTATTCCTCGAGTTGCCACGCGGCCAGGGCGGCCCAGGCCAGCAGCAGGGCGAACCAAGTTGTCAGACGGTGCCATCGCATGGAGCGGGCTTCTCGTGGGGCCAACGTCGCCGCGTTCCTGATCCATCATACCATGGTGGTGCGGCGACGCGACAGACCCGCGAGCCCTGGGGCCGCCGGAAGCTGTCCGTGTGCGGCAGGGGGAAACCCGACGGCCCCAAGGCCGTGCGTCGGCTAAGGCTTGCCCGGCAGCTACTGAAGGTTGTCACAGACACCATCGCCGTCTCGATCGATGAACCCCCATTGGCGACCGAGACCGCGACCGCCTCTGGGACCCATGGCAGGCCCGCGCCCGGCGCCCATGCCCCAGCCACCTCTGGGACCCATGGCGGGGCCGCGCCCGGCGCCCATGCCCCAACCACCTCTGGCACCCATGGCGGGACCGCGTCCCGCGCCCATGCCCCAAGCGCCCATGGCGGGACCACGTCCGGCGCCCATCCCGCGCCCGCGTCCGGGACCCATGGCGGGACCACGTCCGGCGCGCATGCCGCGACCACGCCCGGGACCCATGGCGGGACCGGCACCGCGGCCATAACCGAACCCCATGCCGGGGCCGCCCCAAGGGCACTGCCAAGGGCCGACCGGTCCCCCGCGAACGGCTGCCGTTTGACCCCACGTCTGCTGGCGAAGGTTCTGGAGCTGTTGGGTCAGTTTCTTGACTTTCTCTGGATTGGGCTTCTTGGCCGATTGGGCCTCGACCAGGGCTGCCATGCTCCGGTGGATCTTCGCCTGCAACTGGGCGGGAGTCGGCCGGTCGGCCTGGGCTTTCACCTTGGTGGCCGCCGCCTGCTTCTCAGATGGCGGCTGGGCTGCTTTTGTCTGCCGGGCCAGACCGTCCAAGGCGACGGCCCAGATCAGCGTTACAGTCACTACCAGTGCCAATCGTCTCATTACTCAGAGCCTGTGAAAAAATTCCCGACGCGCACCTGAAATCAAGGAGGATGTC
>CAZUAM010000946.1:0-1747 GCA_964618095.1 uncultured Planctomycetaceae bacterium
CACGGCATTGTCCGCCGGAACTACCCCACACGCGAGTCGCTCACCGAGTTCGAACAGACTGGGGCCTACCTGGAAATCCAACAGATCCTCACCAAGCTGCGGAAGCAAGGACCCCCGGCCAAAGACCCGGAAGAACCGACCCGGGTGGTCACCGTCCGGCTTCCCAAGAGCCTTCACGATGCCCTCCGGGTGGAGGCCCACGAACACCGCACCAGCATGAACAAGCTGTGCATCTCCAAGCTCTTGCAGTTCATCGACAGGCAAATGATCCCCACCGAAACTTGAGCCGGAGCTCCCCCCGCCAAAAACATAGAGAGTGGAGTGGACCTGTAAGCCGGGTTCTGTGCCCTCCCGACTGCGTAGTCGGACGGGCGATGGCCATTTCTCTAGGAGGCCGATTGCTCGACCCCTCAAGCGGTCCACCCGGAAGTCGATAGCGGACCGGGCCAGCCCGCGGGAACGCCGCGATGAACGAGGTCATCCGGCGTGTCCACTGCTCCCTGTTTGACCTTGCTCCTGGTGGGGTTTGCCTAGCCAGACTGGTCACCCAACCTGCTGGTGAGCTCTTACCTCACCGTTTCACCCTTACCTCGCGGGCCGGAGGCCCGCCGAGGCGGTCTACTTTCTGCTGCACTTTCCCTGGCCTCGCGGCCGGTGGGCGTTACCCATCACCATGCCCTGCGCAGCCCGGACTTTCCTCCCGCCGGGTCCCTTTACGAGCCGATATGGCGGCTCCACCGAGACCCCGGCCGGCGGCCATCCGGTCCACTCCAAACTCTCAGTTAAGGATACTCCCAGGAGGCGGCAAGGGAAAACTCATCGGCCGGGCTTGCCCCAATACCGTTGGATTAGCGATAAGCGTTCATGTCACGTCCAGTCGTCAAATTGCCCCTACCCCACGGAATCTCCGCCCCTGCCACGTGTCACGCCGCCGGAGCTCGCCCTCGATGGCCGCCCGAACGGCCGACTTTTTCAGAGACCAGCTCGGGCCGACCAGGTATTGCGGCGGGGCGTCGGCACTGAGGCGATCGATCACGCAACTCGGCGGGAGTTCTTCCAGGAAATCGACCACGTAGCCCACGTACTCCTCCAGCCCCACAAGCCGCACTTCTCCCGAAGCCACCATCTCGGCCAACGGAGTATTCCTTATTGCATGAAGATTGTGGAGTTTTACCGAGTCGATCTGAAGTCGGGCGAGCTCTCGGGCGGTGGCCAGCATGTCTTGCGACGATTCGTCCGGGAGTCCCAGGATGACGTGGGCACCGATCTCCAGCCCCCGGCGGCGGCTCCGCTCTACGGCATCCAGAAAGGCGTCGTAATGGTGTCCCCGATTCATCCAGTCCAACGTCCGATCGTGGATCGTTTGCAGGCCGTACTCGACCGACAGCCAGGTCTGCTGCGACAACTCGGCCAGCAGATCCAGCACGTCGTCCGCCACGCAGTCGGGCCGGGTGCCGATGGCCAATCCGACCACGTCAGGGTGCGAGAGGGCCTGCCGGTAGAGGCCCGCCAACCGTTCCACCGGCGCGTACGTATTGGTTGCCGGTTGGAAATAGGCCACAAAGCGATCGACGTCGTGGCGGGCGCGGAGCCGCCGGATTCCTTCTTCGATCTGGTCAGCGATCGAGTCAAAGACCCCCCGCCGGCTGGGACTGAAGCTGCTGGGGTCGCAGAACACACAACCTCCGGTGCCCAGGGTGCGGTCGCGATTGGGGCATCCAAACCCCCCATCTACGCTGACCTTCCA
>CAZUAM010000947.1:0-1746 GCA_964618095.1 uncultured Planctomycetaceae bacterium
AGATACCCTTGGAGGCTCAAGAATTCCCGAATTCTTGAATAATCCGGGCTAGGCCACTCGATATATCGCCCCGCACCCCTTGACAAATCCGCTCCTGCAATCGATAAAAACCGGAAACCAACCGGCTTCGACTAGGCCGGATTCTTGTCCTCAGTCCAGAAAGGAAATAGGGCTATGGCTACGTTCTTGATGGTCGGTAAGTACTCCTCCCGCGCCTTGCAGGAAATGAGCATCCAGCGCACCGACAAAGTCGTCGATCTGGTCAAACAGTTCGGCGGCGAAGTCCAGGCGATGTACGCCACGCTCGGGCAGCAGGACCTGCTCCTGGTGCTCTCGCTGCCGGGGACCCCGGAAGCCATGAAGGCCTCGGTTGCCTTGACCAAGCTGACGGGAATCTCCTTCAACACCATGCCGGCCGTGACCGTCCAGGATTTCGACAAACTCATGAGCGAGATCTAACGAGGCTTCGGCTCAGGCCGGCTGAGACGGTGCGCTCTGGCGCTTGCACCGCCAGTTGTGCCACCTCCACAACGCGGCCAAGGCTTGCAGCCCGTCAGTCCAACGGATCTTCTTTCCTGCCTGGATGCTGCGCGCATCGTAGCTGATCGGCACTTCGTGGATTGTCAGGCCCAGCCGGCAGGCCTTGGCCGTGACCTCCGGGCAGAACTCGAACCGCTCGCACTCCAAGTCCATCGCCCGAAGCATATCGGTCGGGAACGCCTTATAACAGGTGGCCTCGTCCGTCAGCCGTGCCCCGTAAAGCAGTCGCACGCAGACGTTCAGCACTGCCACGCCGCAGCGAAACGGGCTCCAATACTGCCGCGGTCCGCCGGCGCGGCGAAGGTACCGCGATCCATAGACCACCTGGGCCTCGCCCGCCAGCAGTGGCTCGATCAGCCGCGGATAATCCTCCGGGTCGTACTCCAGGTCGCCGTCCTGGATGATCGTGAAGCGGCCCTGTGCATGCTCCAGGCCGGTGCGGATCGCGGCCCCTTTGCCGCGGTTCTTCGAGTGTTGCAACAACTCGACCTGTGCGTGCCCCTCCCACCTCTCCAGCACCTCCGCGGTGCCGTCGGTCGAGCCGTCGTCCACCACGATCACCTGCTTCTCGTACGGGGCGGCCACGACGCGGCGGAGCAACTCGTCTATCGTACCCACTTCGTTGTAGACCGGCACAATCACCGTCAGCAGCAGCGTTTCGTCCGCCCGTCGCACGGCCGGCTGTGCCTGTTCAGACTCTTGCGGTCCGGCTACTTTATCCATCGTTGCCTCCCCTCGGCGGCTGCCAATCCTCGGGCAACTCGCTCAGCTCGAGCTCCTGGCGGACGCGGTTGGCCTCGTCGAGCGTGAGGTGATAGATGTAGATCGAATAGCCGGCCATCCCTACCGGCTCGAAACGCAGGAAGTATTCGTACTCGCGCGAGCGGTTGTGGATCTGGTTGACACTGACCGCGTGCCAGCCGGGCTCGGGGGAATCGGCCGGGGGACGGCCGGTGTACTCGACGCCCGCCAGCTTCGGGTCGATCAGCGGCATGTCGTAGGCCAAGGTCAGCGGCTGCGCTTCGGGGTGGTCGTCGAGCCAGTCTTTCAAATAGAAGAGGTCCTGGCCCCAGTCGATGTTGCTGTTGCCCAGGTGATAATGGCCGCCCTTTGGCCCGCCAACCAGTTCATTGAAGTACGACAGGCTGTGCGGATAGACCCAAAGGCTGCTGCCGACCGACCACGCCAGCGCGACGCCAACCAACG
>CAZUAM010000948.1:0-1736 GCA_964618095.1 uncultured Planctomycetaceae bacterium
CAATTTTGACCGTTTTTGGGTAACAGGCGCAGACCCGAGGCGTTGCCGGGGAGGGCTTGCCGACGGGGACGGGCGGGGGGGGAAGTCAGTTGCGGGAAAACCGGACGTAGCCCAGCATCTCCAGCCAGTGGGGATGGGGGCTGCCGCTGAGCAGTTCCGCAGGGCTTTTGCCCACCCGCTGGGGCCGCTCGCTCCGCAGGAAGCGGCGGTGGTTGAGGAAGAGTTGGAGCAAGGCCAGGTAATCCGGTCCCAGGTGGCGGCGGAGGAAGAAGTAGTAGTTGCGTAATCGGCTGTTGAGGTTCTCAACCAGCGAACTGGCGCGGACCGTGTGACGGGCTATTTCGGCCGCAGCCACCCGCAGCGAAAAATATCGGCTGCCGAGTCGGCTCCGCAACGCGGCCTCGCGCGGCCAGCGCGAGAGGTCGTCCGGTGGGAGGAGTTCGACGTTGAACACGTCGCGGACGGTTTCGACCGCGACCTGGAACTCCGCGGCCAGGCCCCCCAGGTCCCGATCGAGCTGGGAGGCGAAGGCCAGCAGATCGTCACGTTGGTTGGCCAACGCACGGACCACCGGCCCGATGCGATGAGGACAAAGCGGCTCGCAGCGGCGGAGTTCGGCGACGAGGAAGTCGAACAATTCACGGCGTGTGGCGTGATCTGGCCCGGCCAACGACAAGACGTCCTCGCGCAACCACTGAAGCAACGTGGCCACGTCGGCGGCCAAGGCGACTCCCCGGGCTTCCTCCCGCTGTGCGTGGCCGAGCCTTACGGCGACGGCCTGGGTGCGCCGGCCCCGCCAGTGCAGCCGGGCCTTCTTGCGTTGCAAGTCGGCGGTGGTGCCCATGGCCCCGTACGCCCGGTTCTCCAGGAACGTGGCCAACGATTGGACGGTTTGCAGGGCGTGAAACACGTCGCCGCGGCAGGGCACCTCGGGCATGGCCAGGGCCTGTCCGGCCCGGATCCCTTTGCCGGCGTCGGCGACAGTTGCCTCGGGCTGGAAGCCTTGGGCCTGCAACTCCAGCAGCCGGACGCCCCAGGTGTCGGCGTCGCGGTGGCCTTCGAGGCTCAGCAGGTAGCAATAGGTGGAATCGGCGTCGACCCCGACCAGCACCGGCCGGGCGCTCTGAAAGATCTCGTCGTGCGCGCCGATGCGGACGCCGCAGAGGTCTTGTTGCTCGTTGCACGCTCGGGCTTGGGCAACCGCCGCCTGAAGCACGTTGTGGACCGTGCCGACCGAGATGCGGCAATCGAACAGGTCGCCGAGCAGTTCCACCACGCCGCGCAGAGAACTGTGGCCGATCAACGTCAGCCCGAGCATCAGTTGCCGCAACCATGCCTTGGTGACCGGCAGGTCGAAGAGCACCTTCTGGTCGTCGGGGCCCGCGGGCGAGAAGGCGGCGTCAAGGGCCTCTTCGGCCTTGGCAGCCTGGCGATAGACAAACTTGCGGGTGACCTCGTGCTGTCCGGCCAGACGGCTGACCGTTTCGGTGCCTGCCAGGGCCTCCAGGGCCAGTTGCCGCCGTTGGGGCGGCGTCATCGCCTTGGCGGGCTGGGCCGGTGTCGCAGGGCGAGGTGGGCTGGCGCGGTGGACAACCCCGGTGTGGGGCTGCGGAGAAACGTTCCGGACGCTACAATGGCAGACCATGCCTGTTTCCTCCGTGAAACTGGGTCCTTCCTGTAAAAGTCGCCAGTTTGGGGGAAACAGGCGTTTTCTCCAAACCCAATTCTCCGGCACT
>CAZUAM010000949.1:0-1730 GCA_964618095.1 uncultured Planctomycetaceae bacterium
CCGGGTGCATTCTGCACTTTGCGCGCGCCGACTCATGATTGGTAATTCATAACCGGTATTTGGGCGATTTGGGTAGATGAGTTTTGGGGAGTCCTGATCGTTTTTGGACGTTGCGAATGACGAGGCGCACCTCGTCGAGAACACACATGGGCAGTTTTCCCGCTTCGCATTTTCACAACATTCGCCTGCTTAACGCTCTTGTGGCCGAAATGATGGGAAACCGACGCTCGCCTATACAATTCCGTGCCAAATGCAAAGTGCGGAATGCACCCCCGAGCCCCGGCTAACGGGCCTCGTGGAATTGATGTATCCTTTGGGGTATGAATCTTGGTACCAGCGAAGATCCCCAGATTGGCCCCGTCTCGCCCGAGGAACGGGCCGAAGCCCTCCGGCTGGTCTTCAGCCGGCTGGCGGAGGAGGATCGCCGGCGACAATTGGAGACCTATCTGGCGGCCACGCCCGGGGCGGAACTCTCGTTTTCCGGGCTGCTGGGAGCCCGTCGCCAGGACCGGCTGGTGGGGGCCGTGTTTTCGCAAATTCAACCAGGAAGGACTGCCACCCTCTGGCCACCTCGAATCGTCTCCGACGAACCGGCCGCCACCGCCCAAAAGCTCCTCGGGGCCGCGTGCGATCGGCTTGCCCGCCGACAAGTCTGTGTGGCCCAGGTCCTGCTGGAGACCGAAAGCCCGTCGGACGTAGCGACTTTGCTAAAGGGGGGATTCGAGCGCCTGGCCAAGCTGCTTTACCTGGTCAGCCCACAAGTCGAATTCCCCAACCACCCTCCGCCCGGGCCGTTGGATTTTCAGCAGTACTCTGCGGCTAACCACCGGCGGCTGGCAGGCGTGGTCGAGGCCACGTACGACCGGACGCTCGATTGTCCGCGGCTGAACGGCGTCCGCCGGATCGAGGACGTGCTGGCCGGATACCGCGCCACCGGCGTATTCGACCCGCGGCGGTGGTTGATCGTCCGGCACGACAACCGGGACGCGGGCTGCCTGCTGCTTGCCGATCATCCGGAAGATGGGAACTATGAGCTGGTTTACATGGGATTGGCAGCTTCGGCGCGGGGGCGCGGGTGGGGGACGCACATCGCCCGGCAGGCCCAGTGGCGGACGCGTCAAGCGGGCCGCCCGCGGTTGGTCTTGGCGGTAGACGCGGCCAACGAACCGGCATTGAAGATCTACACGGCCGTGGGATTTCGGGCCTGGGATCGGCGGAGTGCATACGTGAAGGTCTTTCGGCCGAGCGGCCAGTAGTCCGTCAAGATTGAAATCAGGGGTAGGGTGCCGTTGGCGGCTTGCCCGCCATCGTGCCACAGGGGCAGGCAAGCCACCCCCGGCAGCCGGCCAGTCGGAATTGACGGACCACTGGTGTGTCAATCTTGGTCCGACGGGCCGATCTTCATCGCGGCATATCGGGTTGCCACTAGCCGCAATCCCATTCAATTAAGAGCCTATCCGAAAACCCCTCACCCCCGGCCCCTCTCCCCGCAAGCGGGGCGAGGGGAGGAGGTTTTTGGATAGGCAGTAAGTGCAATATCAAGGAGGATCAAGTGGCACCGGCGTCTCGCCGGTGAGAAACAAGTGAAAGCACTGCCACAGCTTCCCTCACACCGGCGAGACGCCGGTGCCACTGTGCTAACGCCGGGTTCGCCCTTAATTGAACGGTATTGCCACTAGCCCGGATTATTCAAGAATTCGGGAATTCTTGAGCCTCCAAGGGTATCTAAG
>CAZUAM010000950.1:0-1730 GCA_964618095.1 uncultured Planctomycetaceae bacterium
TGCGTCACTTTCACGCCGCAACGGTCGCAGATAATGCCCTTGTGCTTCGTGCCTTTGTATTTGCCGCACGCACATTCCCAGTCGCGTTCCGGTCCGAAGATCCGTTCGCAGAACAGGCCGTCCTTCTCCGGACGGTAGGTGCGGTAGTTGATCGTTTCGGGCTTCTTGACTTCGCCGAACGACCAACTGCGGATATCGTGCGGTCGGGCCAGACTAATCTTGACCGAAGCGTAGTCGTTGATCCGATCGTACGTGCTTTCACCGATACTCACTGCTGGCACTCCTTGTGCGGAGGAACGGGTTGTGGTCTTCGATAAAGCCGCGACCCTTGGTCGCGCCGATCGGGCCGCGACCAACGGTCGCGGCCTTACAGGAGATGGAGTTACACACGGGCCTTTTCGAGTTGCATGTTCAGTCCCAATCCGCGGATCTCGTTGGTCAAGACGTCGAAGCTGGCAGGCGTTCCGGCCTCCAGCGTGTTTTCGCCTTTGACCATCGACTCGTAGATCTTGGTGCGGCCTTCCACGTCGTCGCTCTTGACGGTGAGCAGCTCTTGCAGGGTGTAGGCCGCCCCGTACGCTTCCAAAGCCCAGACTTCCATTTCGCCGAACCGCTGGCCGCCGAAGCGGGCTTTTCCGCCCAGCGGTTGCTGGGTGATCAGCGAATAGGGCCCGGTGCTGCGGGCGTGAACCTTGTCGTCGACCAGGTGGTGGAGCTTCATCATGTAGATGTAGCCCACCGTAGAAAGCTGTTCGAAGGGTTCGCCGGTGCGGCCGTCGTAGAGCTGGGCCTTGCCGGAAGCCGCCAGACCGGCCTCTTTCAGACACCGGTGAATCGTCTGTTCGTCGGCGCCGTCAAAGATCGGCGTAAGGGACTGAAATCCCAGCTTAGCACCGGCCCAGCCGAGGTGCGTCTCCAGGATCTGACCCACGTTCATCCGGCTGGGAACGCCCAGCGGGTTCAGGAGGATCTGCACCGGTGTGCCGTCGGCCAGGTGGGGCATGTCCTCCTTGGGCAGGATCTTGGCGATCACGCCCTTGTTCCCGTGCCGGCCGGCCATTTTGTCGCCCACCGAGACCACTCGCTTGGCCGCGACGTACACTTTGACCATTTGCAGCACCCCGCTGCGGAGTTCGTCGCCCCGTTTCATGGAATTCAGGCGGCGGTCGCGGGCGTCGATGGCCGCCTCCACGGCCGGCCAGAACTCCTTGTGGATCCTCTCCACTTCGGCCTTCCGCTGCGAGCTGCGGATGTCGAGCGAGTCGAGGTTGAACTGATGGGCTTGTTCGGCCACGTAGCGATGTTCCTGGTCGTGGACCAGGGGGGTTCCGTCCTCGTCCGTAAGCTTCTTCTTGAGCACGCTCTCGATCTGCCCGACCAACTCGCCAAAAGTGGCGGCAATCTTGGCGTTGCCCTCGGCCTCGGCTTCCTTCAGGGCGACCTCGAACTCCTTGCGTTCCTCCTCGGAAAGACTCATGCGGCGGGAGAACTTCTGGGTATCGATCACGATACCTTCCACGCCGGAGGGGATCTCCAGCGAGTCGTTCTTGACGTCTTCGCCGGCACGGCCGAAGATGGCGTGCAAGAGCTTCTCCTCAGGCGTGAGCTCGGTCTTCGACTTCGGCGAGACCTTGCCCACCAGGATGTCACCCGGCCGGACGTAGGTGCCCACCCGCACAATCCCGTTTTCGTCCAGGTTCCGCAGCACCTTTTCGCTGACGTTTGGGATA
>CAZUAM010000951.1:0-1722 GCA_964618095.1 uncultured Planctomycetaceae bacterium
CTTGGTCGACTCGTAGGTCCAAACAATCTCGGACTCCTGCCAGTCGATGCCGAAGAAGGTGTTTCCGATCGTGCCCACGAAGACCATTCGGCCCAGCACGGCCGGCGTGCAGAGGGTGGGGTCTCGGATGTCCACCTCGCCGACGGACCGCCCCTTGCCGAGATCGATCACGTGCAGCCTGGCGTCGCAGCCGGCCACGAAGGCCCGATCACCGGCCACGGTCGGACTGCACTGGATCATGTCCTCGCTCTCATATTCCCAAAGCTTCTCGCCGCTGTCGGCCTTCAGAGAGTACAACTTCCCGTCTTGCGAGCCGAACAGCACGTTGTCCTTGTAGAAGTTGGCGCTGGAGTTGATTTCGGCCTCGGTGTCGAAGTGCCATTTTTCCTTGCCCGATTTGGCGTCGATGCAATAAAACCGGCCGTCGGAATCTCCGATAAAAACCAGACCCTTGCGCACGGCGGCCGCGGCCGTGAAGCCCAGCTCGGTGGGAAACTCCCATTTCTTCCGGCCGCTTGCCAGGTCCACGGCGTAGAGGTTGCCGTCCAGGCAGCCGGCGTAAACCATGCCCTCGGCAATCGCGGCGGTCGACTGGAACCCCCAGTCCTCGACCGAAAAGGTCCAGAGCAGTTCGAGTTTCTCCGGCAAGCTCCCCGCGGCCACCCCCGTGGCCTGGGGATCGCCCCGGAACAGCGGCCAGGCGTCGCTGGCCCTCAAAGCAGCCCGAATCGGTCCGCCCGGCGCGATACCGACCGGTGCCGCGGCACGCTCCACCCCGCTGGGAGACGTGACGTTGGCCGCCGGCGAAGAGCCTTGCGGGCGTGCAGATTCAGGCGTGGGGCGGCAACCGGTCCAGCACAGCAGGCCCAGCATCACGCCCACTTTCCAGAACCATCCACCATCGGATCCAGCAGCAGACATCTTGCCATGTCACGGCGAATTGGGCGTGTTGGACGCGCTGGGGGTGGCACTCAACTGAGAAAGGACCTGGAGCAGTCCGTTGAGGTGGGCCATTCGCGGACCAAAGCGGTCGACGAATTCGTTCAGCATGAACTCGCCGTCCACCAGCGTCTCGACGTTCTCGGCGATCTCCTGGGTCAGGCTCTCCAGAAACTCCGTCTGGACCCTGCTCAACGCTTCGGCGGCCAGCCGGCAACTTCGGGAGAGTCGCGGATTGGCCTGCTTCCACTGTCCCAGCTCGTTCGCCCGCTGCTTCTGCGCCGCACCCAGCAGGTTGATCAACTCTTCGAACAGCTCGTTCTGCCGGTCCTGCCCGGCCAGCAGTTGACGCAGCAGGCGGGTCTGCTCAGTAGCTTGGCTCCCGGCTCCACGCGGCGGCGAGGGATAAGCCGTTTGGGCAACGTCGATCTGGCTGTAAAGCGGCGGTCGAGAACGCGGCTGGTCCTGGCTCATAGCACGTATCCCCTTTCAATATTCCAGTATAAGCAGGAAGAGGTCCACAAGTCGAGGCGCCCAGCCAAGATTCTTCCGTCCTGCCCGAATTTGCCGGACCGCCGCGGCCAAACGGGCCAACAACGTGGGCGCACAAAACAGAAGGTCTCCGCACAGGGCCTAACCCCCCCGGGCCCACAAAGCAGAAGATCTCCGCACAGGTCCTACCCCCCCGAGAGTAGCGCAACTCGGCCGAGGGCCAACCGGTGGTCCCCAGATGATCGATCCCAGCGGCCGATTCCGCCGCAAGACCCTAAAGTCGAGAGCGGC
>CAZUAM010000952.1:0-1715 GCA_964618095.1 uncultured Planctomycetaceae bacterium
AATCCGCTCAACGTGGCGGCCAAGATGGGCATCGCCGTCCACACGGTGGGGGTGGGTGCGAGTCTCCGCAGCGACGCGTCGTACCGCGACGTCCAAATCACCGGCGTGGACTGCCCGGACCGCCTGATGCTGGACAACATGGCCAAGATCACGGCTTCGGTGGAGGGGATCGGTCTGGGGGGCCGGGTGGTCAAGGTGGTTTTGGAGGAGGACGGCCGGCAGCTCGACGAAGCCGAACTGACCTTGGACGAGGTGGAAGGCTCGCAGCAGGTCAGCTTCGATTTCCGACCCGACACCAAGGGCCGCCACACCTATACGGTTCGCACTGCTCCGGCCGGCGAGGAGAGGATCGAGGAGAACAACCGGCGGTCGGCCGTGGCGTTGGTGGTCGAACCGGGGATCCGGGTGTTGTACATCGAAGGCACGCTGCGTGCCGAGTACGGTGCGCTGGTCGACCGCTTTCTGGCCAAGGACCCCGACCTGGAGTTTTGCGCGTTGGTGCAGACGCGGCCCAACGTATTCCTGAAGCGGTCGAACATCGAGGGGCTCAAGCTCAGCGGCATTCCCGGCGATCAGGAAACGATCGACCGGTTCGACGTCTTCATCCTCGGCGACCTCGATTGCTCTTACCTCCGCCCCGAGCAGCAGGAGTTGTTCGTGCGGCGAATTCGCGGCGGGGCGGGATTGGTGATGCTGGGGGGCTATCACAGTCTTGGGCCGGGCGGGTATGACGGCACGCCGCTGGGCGAGGTCCTGCCGGTGCGGCTGGGCAGCCGGGAGGCGGGCCAGATTACCGACTCCTTTCTGCCGAGGCTCACGCCCGAGGGCGTCCGCCATCCCATCTTCGCCAACATCGCCGGCTTTTTTCCTACCGAGCAGGGCGAGGCGAAGATCGGCGGGCTTCCGTTGTTGGACGGTTGCACCCGCGTGGAAGCGGCCCTGCCCGTGGCCACGGTCCTGGCCACGTTCCCCGGCCTCCCATCGATCGGGCATAAAGATGCAGCACCGAATGGGTGGGACCCCATGCCCGTGCTCACTACCCGGCCGGTCGATCGCGGCCGCACGGCGGTCTTCTGCGGCGACACCACGCGGAAATGGCAACAGGGTCCCCGGGCACTGGACCAGCAGTCGCCGTTCTTGCGGTTCTGGGGCCAGATGGTCCGCTGGCTGGCCGGGCGAGACGTGGCGGTGGAGGCGGGAGCCAGCATCACCGGCAGCACCGACAAGGCCTACTATGAACCCGAGGAGACCGTCCGCATTTCGGCCGTGGTCCGCGACCAGCAAGGCGAAGGAGCCCGTGACGCCGACGTGGCGGCCACGCTGCGGGGTCCGGCCGGTCGATCGGACCGGGTGACGCTTTCCGGCGTGGCGGGGCCCGCCGGCAACTACAGCGGGGAGTTCGAGCCGAAGACGGCCGGGAGTTACGAGATCGTGGTCGAGGCCAGAGTGGGCCAGCAACTCCTTTCCAGCGAGAAGATGGCCGTGGAAGTCGGCCGGCCCAACCTGGAATTCGAGAGGCTCGACCTGGACGACAAGATGCTGGGCCGGATCGCCTCGGACAGCGGCGGGCGCTACGTGCACATCACCACGGCCGACCACCTCACCGAGCATTTGGATCGCGCCCTGCGCAAGAGACGCCTGTACCGCGAGCAGCGGCTTTACTGGCCGCCGCTCTGCTGGCTGTTATTCGTGGGCGTGTTGACGGCCGAGTGGGT
>CAZUAM010000953.1:0-1714 GCA_964618095.1 uncultured Planctomycetaceae bacterium
GCCAGCCCTCGCCGTAGCAGCAGGTGTCGATGCACTTCAGGTAGCCCAGGTCGAGGATCTCGCCGTCCCGCTGGGCCGTGTGGCCGACGATGGCCGTTTTGCCGGAGCAGTGGGGGCCGGGCTGGCGCAACTTCAGCGACTCCCAACGGAGCACGTCCACCGGCTGCTGTCGAAGCGGCAGGTGGGCCAGATAGCTGCCGTGGACGAAGAAGTGCCGCTTAGCCTCGTAAAACGACGGGCAGTCGCCGAGGAAGTCGAGATGCTCGCCGGGGACCCCCTCGGGCACCCGGCCGTCGTACGAGGCCACCGTAGCAGCGCCGCCGAAGAGCAGCCACGCGTCGAATAATTCTCTCTGGCCGCCGCAGATGTCCAGAAACATCTCGTCGTGGTTTCCCAACAGCGGGACCAGCCGGCACTGCGACCGGAGCCCGATCAACTGCTCGATCACTCCCCGGCTGTCCGGCCCGCGGTCCACGTAATCGCCCAGCGTGACGATCGTATCGTTCGGCTGTGGACCGATCGCCTCCAGCAGCGCGCGCAGCGCCGCCAGGCAGCCGTGGATATCTCCCAGCACGATGGTCCGCCCCTTAGCCAAACTTTCGTCCCTCGTCCAGCATTGCCAGGTAATTGTCCAGCGGGATATAGTTGGCCACGCTGTTGCCGGTTCCCAGGCAGTAGCCGCCGCCGGGCTGACAGGCTTGGAGCGTGGCCCGGGTGCGGCGGCGGATCTCCCCTTCGCCGGATCGGCAGAGAAAATCGACGTCGATCCCGCCCAGCACGGCGATCCGCCGGCCGTACTTCTCCTTCGTCTGCTCGACCCTCTCGATGTTGTCCTCGAAGGAGTGCAGCCCGTCGATCTGCACGTCATCAAGCAGGTCGTCCATGATGGCGTCGAGCTTGCCGCAGGAGTGCAGCAGGTACGGGCGTCCGGCGGCATGGGCGGCCTGCGACATCGCCCGGTGGCCCGGCAGGACGAACTCCCGCAGGTCGTCCGGACTGACGAGCGTGCCGGACCGGAAGCCCATGTCGTCCGATCCCCAGATCACCCGCACCCGGTCGAACTCCAGCATCCGCTGCACCACGACCTCGTACAACTCGATCAACCGCCGGCTGATCGCGGCCACCAGGTCGCGGTTGTCGTACAAGGCGTAGCAGAGCGTCTCGTAGCCCATCAGCCAGGTGAGGTACTCGGCGAAATGGGCGAAGCCGCCGCTGCCGATCAAGCACATGTCGTCCGGGAGGTTTTGCTGGAACCACTGGAGGTTACGGGTGGTGAGCCCGCCGGGATCGGGCCAGGGATAGGCCTCGAACTGGTCCCAGGTGGTGATAAGGCCCCGGTGTTCGTCGATGAACTGCCGCCCGCCGGTCCGTGCCAGCTCGGCCGAGTCGTCCACCAGAAGTCGGCCGATCTTCACGCCCACGTCGTCCACGCCGCAGCGGACGTAGTCGTAGCCCAGGAAACGCTGCACGCGGGCCTCGCGCTTCTGCTGATAGAACGGATCGCCCGGCTCGACGTCCGCCATCAGCCCGTAGCGCTCCGCTACGGTCACCTTGATCTCCTCGTCGATCAACAACTCGATGAAGTGGACCCGCGCCGGGGTCCCCTCGCGGCGGAGGCAGCGCAGAAAGCCTTCCCAGTCGGGCGTGATTTCGACGGCAAAAGGCCTGTCTGTGCTCATCGGCGGAAACCTGTCTATGCTCATCGGCGGAAACA
>CAZUAM010000954.1:0-1708 GCA_964618095.1 uncultured Planctomycetaceae bacterium
TTTAGCTGGCGTTGGCGACTGCGGGGGGACGGCGGCGGGCGTTGGGGCGAAATGGGTTGCCGGGGCGGTTTTTCAAGTGCCGTTGCAGACGGTCGTCGTCGCATAACGCGGCCGCCCGAACTTGCAGTATCGCTTCGCCGCTGGCTCCGTCGTTCCAGAATTTTTCCGTCCCTTTCACCCGCTGGTTCAGTTCTTTCACGAACGACTCCATCAGGGCCGAGGTGAGCGGCAGGCCCTCACGACGATAGGCCGGATAGTCCATCCGTGGCGCATTGTTCTGGAAGTAGCCGATCGTGTCGGCAATGATTTTGCGAGGATCGTTCTCGGCGGCGTCCGCCGGCGGCTCGCCGATGCGCTGTTGTTCGGCACGCAACTGCGAGATGACTTCCCGCACACGACCTTGCCAACACGCGTCGGTCCATTGCAGGAAGCCGCCAGAGTTCTTCCTGGTCGCTTCGTACGCAACGCGCCGCTGCGTAGATATGTTCCACCGCGTGAACAAAATCGAGGATGGGCGTGAACCTTGGAAAGTGCGTCTGCTGAATTGTCCAGTTGTACGGCAGGCCGTCGCTGACGAAGGCTTGCTTCGCGGCGTGATAAAACCCACGCGAGTCAGCCTCGGCCGCCATCATCCGGCCGAACTTGTCGCTCGTGGTCAATGAACTGAGGCAGGTACGAAACAGTGACTCCGGACGCCAGCGGGAGTGTTCCTGTCGAGTTTCAGGAGCCGATTGGCGATCACCGTTGCGCTCGCTTTGGGCCGACTCGACGCCCGGCAACAACGTCTTCATGCAATGGCGATGGACGAAGCACTCGGGCAACTCCGGGTGCGGATCTTCCTGGAACGAAACGCCGTTCATCCTTAAAAACAAGGCGTTTTTCGTCTCTCGCCAATGCGGATCGTGCACGCCCACTCCACCGCCGTCGAGCCGTGTTTGCATCCGACCGCCGTCGATGCTTACGGTCGCAAGAGGAATCGGCACCTCCGGCCGGTGAGGTGTTCGCGGCAATGGCTGATCGAAGTAGGCCGCGGTGCGAGCGTCCCGATCTTCGGCCAACTCGGCGCCGATCTTCACGGTCAAGTTGTTCAGATGTCGGCTCGAAATCGAAATCCGGCCCAACTCAAGTAACTTCGAGCCGATCGAATACGAAGGAACATGAGCGCTGGCGACGACAGCTTTCGTGAGAACTTGCGGACTGTACGACCCGCCGTCAATCGCAAGTGCGCTCCGCTGAGGGAAAAAAATCCCGATCGCATCTCGGGCAGTGGAAGGCCGGCTCGGCAAGGGGGATCTTTCCGTCCTGCGTTTGCAGCGGACGTGTGTTCTTGTTCTCCGCCGCGTCCGATTCGCCGGACGCCCCACACGTGGGGCAAGACGCTTCCTGGAAATGCTCGGCATGCTGCTGCGTCAGATGTTTGTCGAGCGAGCGGCCGAGCATCCGGCCAGCTTGATGACCGAACAGTTCGATCTCGGCGAACCTCGTGTCTATTGGCGGTCCGTTGGGGCCGTACCTTTCCTCCGCGAGCAGGGCCACCAGTTCGTCAAACTTCTGCCGTGCTTCCGCCGACAGCATTGATTTCTCCATCTCGTTTCGGGAGTCCATTCCCATGGTAGATTCCTTTCCAGAAATGCCAGATTGCCCAAATCGTCATGAATTCTACCACCCGAACCCAAAATCTCCGATCCCAACCCAGTCAGCCCAAAAC
>CAZUAM010000955.1:0-1705 GCA_964618095.1 uncultured Planctomycetaceae bacterium
TCCAAAGTCGCTCAACGTCTTCCGGGACGACGGTGGTTGCCATGCGTTCCTCCATGATGGTGCTTCCCTGCACCGCTTCTGTGAGATCCTTCTCGGTACTTCCTATTCGGCATCCACATCTTTCGAGCGCCGCGGTCCATTTGCAGTCCCGTACCGACGGCTCTGCGCGACCGGCACGGACGTTGCTGATTTGTCCTTGGCTGCGGCTCCAGGCCGGCTGAAGTCTGCGCCGGCCGGCGGTTTTTCCTTTGGCGATTGCCTTGGTGCTTACGTGCCAGCGGCGTCGGCGCCGGCAGGCTGGGGCGTCTCAGCCGGCTGCTCGGCGGCCAACTCGGCGGAAATCCTGCCGCGGACCGACTCTTCCACGGTCTTACCGGCAACCCAGCCGATCACGTATCCGACCGCCGCAAAGGCCAGCAGGCTGCACCAGGCGGTCCAGAGGACCGCTTCGGTCCCGCCGCCGTGCATCACGCCGCGCGCCAGGGAGGTCAGAAATGCTAGGGGGCCGAGAATTCCGGCGTAAACGTGGGCCACAAGTCCATCCCTTGAGGGCCATCAAACTCGACATATTTAGTCCAGTTTAACAGCCCATCGCCTACCGACAGTGCTCACTTCCTATCGGCTGTGGACGGCGAGTGGTTGAGTCATTCTTGCCGTTTTTCTGGGAATTAGCGGTCTCCCGGGTTATGGAATCTGTAACGTCCTGAGGAGGTCTTCCACCTTGATCGGGATTGGGTGCTCGGAAGCGGGGTCCGGCGGTGTTTCGGTCGGCGAGCGATGCAGCCAGTGCGTCGGCCAGCCGGCTCAGGTGTTGCGTGGCCGCGCGGCAGGGCGCGGCAATCACGAACGGTTCTCCCGCTGCGCCCGACGCGGCGACATGGGGATCGGCCGGCAGGTGGCCGGCACAGGTCAGTGGAATCCCCAAGAAGCGGCGGCAGGCTTCGGCCAGCCGGCGCCAGACGTCTTGGGCAACCTCCGCTGTGGGGGCCAGGTTCACCAGCAAGCGAATCGGCACGGCGGGATAGTCCTCCGCCAGCATCTTGATCAACGCGTAGGTGTTGATGATCGACGACGTCTCGGGTGTGGTGAGTACCAGCATCAGGTCGGCCGCATGCCAGAACTGCTGGATCGCCCGGTTGGGGCTCTTCCCGCCGTCGAGCAGCAAGAGGTCCGCGTGTCCGGCCAGGCCTTCGAACTCGGCCAGCAGGCGCTTGCCGACGGCGGCCGGGTAATTGGGCAGCCGTTCCAATCCCCAGACACCGGGGACAACCTGGACCGCGCCCGGCCCCGGCTGGAGGACCTCGCGGATCGTGCGCCGGGCGTCCAGGACGTCGGCCAGGCTGTACCGCTGCTCAAGCCCACACAGGATGGCTACGTCGCCGCCCTGGAGATCGGCGTCGACCAGAACGGTTCGCAGCCGGTGGCGTTCCATCGCCACGGCCAGATTGACTGCGATCGTGGTGGTCCCTGTGCCTCCCTTGCCGCTGGCGACCACGATCAGGCTGGGGCGCCGGCCGGAAGCTGAAGCCTGTTGAGAGGAACAGCGCCTGACGAGTCGTCGCAGATGGTTTGCCTGGTCGTGCATGTGCCGGCGGGGTCTGTGGTTTATCGTTTTTTAATCGTTGCGTGTGCGTTTATTGACACTCAGGAAAGTAATGTCCATCTGGTTCCCAAGCTCCCGCTTGGGAACCGCCCCTGCCCGGCC
>CAZUAM010000956.1:0-1699 GCA_964618095.1 uncultured Planctomycetaceae bacterium
CACCGGGAGTTTTCAATGCATTCCACGGCGGGCAAGCCCGCCCGCTAAACGGTGCGACAAGGGCTTCGCACGCGAGAACCGACCGGGCGATGGTCCTATGAAGAATCCGGGCCAGGCAATTGTCCGAAAGAATCGCGGTGGGAAGTAGGGTTCATAGCCTGTTGATGGGGGCATCAAACCGCGGCCAATACCCCCAACCGAGGGAGATTCCGGTGCGTAATTCCCGCAAAACCGGCCCGGGTTGCAGGCATCGGCGGGCCCCGCCATGCTAGAATGGTCATTATCGTGAGCCCGGATCGGGGCCCGGCTGACGACAAATGGGACATGCCGGGTTGAGCGACATGAGTGCTTCCACGCAGAGACAACTGGTCCTGGTCGGTTCCCTCGGCCTCAGCGCGCTGTTGGTGGGAGGTCTCGTTGGCGGGCTGGCAGTGTGGCGCGGCTCGCGCGAGCAAATGCGCGACCCCGAGTTTCTTCAGAGGCAATTGCAGCGCGTCAGCCCACAAAGCAGCGAAGCCGACGCCGGGCTTCCGCCAGCCCCGGTGAGGGTGAGCACCGCCCAAAGGAAGAAGATTAAGCCTCAGCGGCCGATCATCGGTCGGCTGGTAGAGGTCCGCAAGGTAACCGTGGCCAGCGAGGTTACCGGAAAGATCACCGCCATACCGGTGGAAGAGGGAACGCCGGTGGTCGCGGGTAAGACGGTGCTGGCCCGGGTCGACGACGTCTGGAGCCGTTTTGCCTTGGCGCGCTGCCGAGCCCAGGTGAAATCTTCGGAGGCCAAGCTGAAGTACGAGTTGCTCGAATTGGAGCGGAGCCAGACCTTGATCGGCACCAAGGCCATCTCGCGGAGCGAACTCGAATCGAAGCAGGCCGCAGTGGCCGACTTGCAGGCCAGGCTGGACGAAGCCAAGGCCGCCGTCGAGGAGGAAAGCGAACGCATTACCCGGTCCGCCATTGTTGCCCCGTTCGACGGCACCGTGATCGCCAAACACGCCGAAGTAGGTGGGCACGTCTTACCGGGTATTCCGATCGTCGAGATCGTTTCCCGGGGCCAGGTGGACGCCCGGCTCATGGTTCCGGAGTCCCTAATCAACCTGATCAGCGTCGAGCAGGCCCTCACGGTTCAGATCGACCCGGTGGGGGAAGAGGTCCGTGGGCGGGTGGCGTCGGTAACTCCCTACGGCCCGACGGCGTCGCGGACCTTCCCGGTTCGGGTGCGTCTCGACGATCAAGGAGGGCGGCTGAAGGTCGGGATGAGCGTGACCGCCTTAATCGCCACCGGCCCGGAACGAGAGGCGCTGGTCGTTTCCAAGGACGCCGTGCTCATCCGTCCCGACGGCTCGACCGTCTGGGTCGCCGTGCCCGGAGAGGAAGGGCAGGCCGTCGAGGTCCGACCCGTGCCCGTCACCGTCAGCGCCCGAATGCAGGACGAGTACGCCATCGAGCCCCAAACCGGCCAAGGACGCAAACTGCTTACCACCGGGGCGCGAGTCGTGGTGGAAGGTGCAGAGCGGCTCACGCCGGGGCAACAAGTCCGCATCGTCACGCTGGACGGCAGAGCCCCTGACGCGGCAAGGCCGAGTGGCGCCGTGCGGCAGACGCCCCCCAGGACCCTGCCTCAGACTGCAGGCTTCCCGGCGAACCGGCGGGAGAGTTGACCGTGGACCCCATCCATTTTTCAATCCACAACCCGGTAAAG
>CAZUAM010000957.1:0-1687 GCA_964618095.1 uncultured Planctomycetaceae bacterium
GTTTTTCGGTGTAGACGTCTTTGCCGGCTCGGCAGGCGGCGACGTTGACGGCCGTGTGCCAGTGGTCGGGCGTGCCGTTGGTCACCACGTCGACGTCTTTGCGATCCAGCAGCCTGCGGTAATCTTCGTAGATTTGCGCCTTGGCGGCGAAACCCACCTTGGCCTTTTCGGCCTGGCGGCGATCGACGTCGCAGACGGCCACGATCTCGCCGAACCGGGCGGCCTGCCGGGCGATCCCCGATCCCTGGCCGCCGCAGCCGATCACGCCGACGTGCGGGCGGTCGTTCTTGGCCGTCGATTCGCCGGCCCGGGCGTTCTCCCCGGTGAGCCAATAGGGTACGAACGTCCCGGCGGCTCCCAGGGCGGCCGCAGAGCGGAGGAAATCACGACGGTTGGATTCTGAGCGCGACATGAGAAGCTCCTTGCTGGCCAAAGGAAGCGGGCAGGCCCAAAACGGCAGGCCACCTCAAACGACGCCATGATACCGCACGGAAACTCCCCTGTAAACGAACTGGGACGCGACCTGGAGAGTCCGATATGGTCGGCTGGCGGGGGGCGTTGGGCGCGCGGATAGAGTGCCAAGCCGCCGGCGGCTAACCCGTGGCCGGGTTGACCCCGGTGCGGCGCATTTTATCTCGGGCGCGGCTGAGAATCGGGCCGATGCTGTTCTCCGGCATGCCCAGCGCGGAGCCGATCTCCTGGTAGCTCTTGCCTTCCAGGTGGTACATTCGCACCACTTGGGCCTCGGTCTCCGGAAGGCCGTCCAGCAGTCGCTCGACTTCCTCCTGGTTGCTCAGTCGCTGTTCGGCGCCGGGGTGGGGGTCGGGCAGGGTCTGGGCCGCGTGTTGCGCAGGGGCCTCGCCCAGCGGCGCCGTCGATCGCCGCGCCAGCAACTCCTTGACCACGATCCGCCGGGCAACCACCGTCAGATAGGTTGCCAGGCTGCTCTGGCCGCGAAAGTTCCGCAGCAGCGCAAAATCACGCCGGATGACGGCCAGGAAGACCTCCGCACACAGGTCGTCCCGATCCTCGGGCGTCAGCCGGACGCTTCGGGCCTGGGCCGTGTGGCCGACCACGTGAATCACCAGTCCCAGGAAGCGGTCTACAAAATCCTCCCACGCCCTTGGTTTGCCCTGCAAACAGCGCTCCAACAGAGTGCGGTCGATCTCAGAAAGTGCCACGCGGTGTATCCCCTCGCGACGGGCCGCGGCTGCCCAAGGTGCGGTCCACGACTCGCATGAGGCGTGTGCGGGCCGCCTCGGCGGCCGGCGCAACTACCCCCCACTCCTACCGATTCTAGATGCAATGGCGGAAAGAAGCAAGTCGGGCCAGAAGAAAACGCCCCCCTACGGTGGCCGGTCTCCGAAGGTTGACACGCCTGGCAGAGCCCGACAGAAATTCTACCGGTTAGGCAAGTCAGCCGGCGTTGAAGTGCTTTGAGGACCCGTATTTGGAGGCCCCTCGGCAGAATCCGGGGCTTCTTCCGGCAGTGTCGGCGCGGAGCTTCGAGCCGATACGGGCCGGTCCCCCAAACGGTGCATTTCGACCTGGCTCCATCCCCCGCTGTTGTGCGGTCGAAGAATAAGTTGTGGGAGGCGACTCTGTTGGCGACTGCGCACTGCCGCACGTTTCTCGCCGACAGAGTCGCCTCCCACAAGAAAACGGGAAGTTATTTATCGGCCGATCC
>CAZUAM010000958.1:0-1683 GCA_964618095.1 uncultured Planctomycetaceae bacterium
CGGAGGCTATACCCCCAGTTTGGAGGTTAGTGCCAAGTGACACAATACGGGCTAGTCAAATGCCGACGGCCGGCCCCGCCGGCTCGAAGTTGCGGCTGCCCTGGAAAAGAGGGGCCATGCCGCTGAAGGAAGCTCGACAGTCCAGCAGCGGCGAACCGGCGGCCGGTTGCAGCGGGGCCCCGAGGTTGAGCTGTCTGCTTTGGCTTGACGATCGAGGCCGGGCCTTCTATACTGAGGGGACCGTGGGCCCATCTTAGGTGGCGGCACCAATCAGGACGCCGCGTGAACAGCACCACGAATCGTCGGGGTCCTGCCGGGCCCGGCTGCTGCTTTGGGCGACGCGCTACTGATCGTAACTGTGTGTTCTGTTCCGGCTTCTGTCGACTTGCCAAGAGACCCGTGCGATCGTGACAGACTCCCACGTTGAAGTTGGTAGGGGTCCCGGGGGGGAGGAGCCCGGCTCGATCGGCTCCAGCCTGTTTGAGCGATTGAAGCTCGAAAGCCCGGAGGCGTGGCGTCGCCTGGTTCATCTGTTCGGGCCACTGGTGTATCAGTGGTGCCGCCGCCACGGCCTGCAAGCCGCCGACGCCACGGACGTCGGTCAAGAGGTGTTTCGCGCGGTGGCTTGCTCGATTGGGCGGTTCCGTCGGGACCGCCCGGCGGACACGTTCCGGGGCTGGCTGTGGACGATTACCCGAAGCAAGATCGCCGAGAATTGGCGCCAACGGCAAAAGCAGCCCCAAGCGTCCGGCGGGAGCACCGCGCAGATGCGCCTTGCCGACCTGGCAGTTGCCGAGCCTGGGGAGCCCCCGGAGTGCGAACCCGAGACCCGAAGCAGCCTCTACCGGCGCGGCCTGCAATTGATTCAGGACGAGTTTGCAGAACGGACCTGGAGGGCATTCTGGCGGGTCGCCGTGGACGGCTGCGCCCCGGCGGAGGTGGCCGAAGAGATGGGCCTAAGCGTCAACTCGGTCTATCTGGCGAAGTCGCGGGTGCTGCACCGCTTGCGCGAGGAGTTGGGAGATCTGCTCGACTAGCGCGTTCCGCGCCGGGGTCCTGCCCGCGGCTACCGAGATGCCTCCAGTACACGAAGTGGGGCGACTGAAAGATGACGGGGGACTATTACGCAATTCTCGGCGTCCCGCCCACCGCCCCGCCGGACGCAATCCGCCGGGCATACCGTGAGATGGTGCGCCAACACGATCGCGATTGGAGTCCCGACGAAGCGGCGGAAAAGAAGCTCCAGCAGATCCAAGCCGCGTTTGAGGTACTGTCCGACCCTCAGCGGCGCGCCGCATACGACCGCGACGTCCGTGTGTCCAGTTCGCCTCGCACTGGCGAAGTCGAAACGGCGGCCGGCGGTATCGAGGATCTGGCGAAAAGTCCACGCGACTCGGAACCTTCCAGAACCGACCAGCCCCGGGCCGGCGGAAGCGATTGTCCCTCTTGCGAACAACTTGTCGCGTACAACCTCGGCAAGTTGCCCGAGGAAGCCCTGCAAGGCATCGCCGCTCACCTGGAAACGTGCAGCAGGTGTCTGACGACGCTGTCAACCATTTCGGAAGCCGAGGATTCGCTGGTGAGCCAACTCGGCGAGCCGCCCGGCGAGGAAGAGTTTCTCGATGAGCCGGAATGCAACCGGGCGGTACGGCAATTTGAGGCGATCGGCTCCGAACCGTCGCC
>CAZUAM010000959.1:0-1676 GCA_964618095.1 uncultured Planctomycetaceae bacterium
GACGTGGATGCCCTGGAGGCGGGCGACCTTGTTGAGGTTGTAATCGTTGGTGACCAGCTTGCCCTCCACGTGCTTGGCCAGGATCACGAGTTTCAGATCGACCGATTGGTCGGTGAACTCGGGCAGGTCGCGCTCGAAGATCTCCAGATCGATGTTCGGGTTGTTTCGCAGCCGGTTGAGGATATCCAGCCCGCGGCGGCCCCGGCTGCGCCGCAGCCGGTCGGAACTGTCGGCAATGGCCTGGAGTTCGCTGATCACAAACCGGGGCATAATCAACGCGCAGTCGAAGATCTGCGTCTCGACCACGTCGGCAATCCGCCCGTCGATCACCACGCTGGTGTCCAGAATGCAGGGCTTGCTCCCTTTGACTTCCCGGGAGAACTCGACGTAGGGGATGATAAACCGGAAGTCGTGCCGGGTTTGCATCAGCAGGCTGATGCAGAGGTAGCAGCAGATGACTCCCAGGGCCAATTGCACGACGGCGCGGAGCTCGTCGATGAACCCCGTCTCCTGGGCTCCTTCCAGGGTGGAAAACACGGGGGTCAACGCCAAGTAGGCCACGTAGGCCAGGATCAGGCCGACGATCAGGCCGAAGTAGACGGCCGAGATCACGTCCAACTGTTTCCGCCGGATGGAAATATCCAAGCCGATGACCCCTAGCGCCAGCAGGATCGTCCCGGCGAAGGACCCCCAGTACATCCGAGGGTTGTCCTGGGGGATGAGATCCGAGTTGATGATGAACAGCCCCAGCGCAATCGCCACCATCAAGAAGATGCTACGCAGGATAATCAGAGCCATGACCGTAATCGATCCCAGTATCAACAGTGAACGGGGCGATCCATGGCATTCCGGGCCGCCGCCTTTCCTGCCACGGGAACGAATTCATACCATTTATTCTATAAATCCTGGCTGAAGAGTGGAAGTCGCCCCCCCCTTGCAACCTAAAAAAGGCGCAAGACAACAGAAGTCCGACCGGCGGGACCGGCACCGCCGGCCGGCTGCCTGGCCGTCCTACGCATACTCCTGATAGAGCGGCGTGATGACCAACTCCGGGACCAGGACTCGGGGCGGCAGCTTGGCAATGGTGAGCACGCAGGCGGCGATGTCCTCCGGCTGGAGCATCTGGGCGAGCTTTTCGGGCGGCACGGGGGCGGGACGCTCTGCCAGGATGGGGGTATTGACCTCGCCAGGGTAGATGTTGGTCACCCGGACCCCGTTGGCCCGCTCCTCCAGGCCCACGGTGGTCCCCAGGGCAGTCAGGGCAAATTTCGACGCGCAATAGCCTACCCCGCCCAGTTTCATCGCCCGTTTGCCCGCGATCGACGAGATGTTGACGATCAGGCCCGACTTCCTGTCTCTCATGCCGGGCAGGGCCGCCTGGATGCAGTTGAACGAGCCGGTGACGTTGACGGCCATCATCCGGTCCCAGTCGGCCGGATCCAGCTCGGCCATCAGCCGCCGGCGGACATTGATCCCGGCGCTGTTGACCAGGATGTCCAGCGGACCCAATTCTTCGTCCAGCCAGGCGAACAACCGCTCGACGTCGGCTCGATCGGCCACGTCACAGGGGCGGGTGAGGATAGGCGGCGAGGTTGCAGACCCCGCCGCAACGTCAAGGAGCCGCTGGTGATTGCGTCCGGTGATCGCCACGCGGCAGCCCTCGCCGGACAGTGCCA
>CAZUAM010000960.1:0-1672 GCA_964618095.1 uncultured Planctomycetaceae bacterium
GTTGGCGCGGCGAGTCGGGCTCGGTGCTGGTATGCTCCACGCCCCAGACGTAGCCGTCCGAGCCCATGTGATACCCGGCCGTGATCTCCTTCGGTGGAAGGTGCAGGATGAAGTCGCGGGCGTAATCGGGATCGCCCCAGCGGAAGTTGAAGACGTCGTCGTTGCGGAGGTTCCACCAGCACTTGACCCGGTGCTGGCGCAATTCCTCGCAGAGCTTGTCGTCGAACGGGGGATCGGGCGAGGAATACATGTGGGCCCGGGCGTACTTGAAGCCCACCTCGAAGGTGTCGGGGTATTGCGATCCGAAATCGTGCACGATGCCGCCCACACCGGTTTGCCAAACACGGTGCAGAAAGCGGACGTGCCTGTGCGGCTGCTCCCTCTTGGCGTCGACCACGCCCAGCCCGTAGGTCTTCCAGAGCCACTTTTCCTTGGAGAACTCGTCAGCGTCCCCGCTGCCGGCGGCACTGTCGCGGTTTTTCATGTTCTCGCCGGCGGTGACCCCGATCCCGGCCAAATCCGGATAGGTGAGGATCGTCTGGCAGACCGACTCCCGCAGATAGGCGATGGTGGTAAGATTGTCCTGGTCGTTGTTGATCCCGTACTTGCCGAAGGTTCCGTTCATCAACACGTTCCAGGTGATGAGGTAGACGTCGATGCCGCGATCTTTCGCGTGTCGCATCACCCGCCGCCAGAAGTCGATCTTCTCGTCGATGGTCATCTTCTTGACGACTTTGAGGTGGTCGAAGGCGGGGCTTTCGTGGAACTTGTTGTTGTGCGACATCGGCGTCCGGTACGTCGGCTTGAGCGTGCTCGTGCAGACGTCGTCCAAGGCCACGTCGGGGTAGTTGGAACACTTCACGATCGAGGGGAACGGATGCGGGTTCCAGAGGGTCAGGGTGTTGTAGCGGTGCCGGGCCATGTCGTCGAGGAACTCCCGCCAAAAGGAGAAGTCCCACATGTGCTCGTAGTTTTTCTGGGCCGCGTCGCCGGTGTCGTCGTAGCTGGGGGTGCGGACGTCCAGCGGGACGTTGAACTTGATCCCGCGGCGGAGGACGTAAGGCGTTTTGGTGGTTCCCGTGATTCCATCGAGCCCTTTGTCAGTGCGAATCGATTCGGCCAGGTGCAGCCCGCCGTACATCGTACCAACCGGGTCGATCGACGTGGCCAGATAGTTCTGCACCCCTTCTTGGCGTCGCGAGGAAAACTTCCCAACCAGATACCCCTGCTTGCCGAGCGACTTGCCCTGTCGTTCCACGAACTCCTTTGCCCGCCCGCGGGCCGTCTTCGGATTGGCCACCGGGAGCAGAATCCGCACCGGGGAGCGGTCCTGGCCGATTTCCTCCCACGGCTTCTCCTCCGCGGTGAACCCGAGCCCTTGAAGCGCCCGGCGAATCTCACCGGCTGCAAATGCCACCGGTGGCAGGGAGGCATCGCGAAAGACGGCTGCCTGTCGGACGGGCTTTTCGGCCCCGCGCGATGTGCCGGCCTGGAAGAGCAGCGCTGCTGATACGATCGTACCAAGGATGCCTGTAGACCGGCGCAGGAATGTACGTCTCACGTGAGAGCTCCTTTTTGTGGTGTAGTGACCAACGACAACGTCCGAGTGTCAGCGATGGTTCCGAGCATCGGAGTCCGGCAGGCTGAGGCTCAGTCCCCAATCGGCCGGGGA
>CAZUAM010000961.1:0-1668 GCA_964618095.1 uncultured Planctomycetaceae bacterium
GCAGATGGCCATGGGCATGACCGAGGACGACAACGGCGTCATCTGGTCGGTCACGTATCCGCAGAGTGGGGTGGTTTCGTTCGACCCCGCGACCCGCGAGTTTAAGGACTATGGCCACGTCTACAAGCAGAATTGGGCGCAGTACCAGCGCTACGTTGCCGCTGACGAGACGGGCTGGATCTACTTCGGGATCGGCAGCACCGCCAGCCAGATCGTCGCGTTTGATCCTCGGACCGGGAGGGCCAAGCCGATGATCCCGGAGGAGGAGCGCGCCAAGGGAGGCGGGTACGTCTACCGCGACACCAACGGCAAGGTCTACGGCCTCCCCGTGAGCGGCGCCAAAGACAGTTGGTACGAGTTCTACCAGGGCCAGGGCAAGAAGATCGGCAGGCACGAACGCGTCGAGAAGAAGCCCGTCATCACGAGCCACCAAGGGCTGTTTCACCGTGATTTTCCCGACGGAAAGAAACTCAAGAGCTGCGACCTCGTCAACCGCGTCCTGGTCGTGGAGGACCCGAAGGCGGGCGAAACCAAGACACTGGAGTTCGACTACCAGAGCCGAGGCGCGCACGTTATGGGCCTGGCCGCCGCGCCGGACGGCACCATCTGCGGCGGTACTGCCTTCCCCATGCGCTTCTTCAGCTACAACCCAAAAACGGATGAGTGGACGAACCGCGCGAGCTACGGGCAATGGAACACCGTGGCCCGGCACGGCGATCGCTTCTTTGTGGGCGGTTACGGCGGGGGGTTCCTCTTGGAATGGGACCCGTCGCGGGACTGGGTGCCGACCGCGAAGGGCAACCAGACGTCAAACCCGCTTTTCCTCACGCAGTGCACACCCGTGATCCATCGCCCGCACGAACTCCTGGCACACCCCGATGGAAGAACGATCGTGCTGGCCGGGACACCCGGCTACGGCTACACGGGCGGGGGCCTGCTGTTTTGGGACCGGCAGACCCGTACCCGGACTCTGATCGAGCACACGGACGTCCTCCCGCAACACTCCACCGCGAGCCTGGTGGCAATCGCGGACGGCAAACTCCTGGGCGGCACTACCACGAGCCCCGGCACGGGTGGCGAAAAAAAGGGCAAGGAAGCGGAACTCTATGTGATGGACTTGGCGACGAAACGGCTCGAGTGGCACGAGGTCGTGTTCCCCGGCGTACAGCACTACACGGACATGTGCCGGGGGCCGGACGGGCTCGTGTACGGCATCGCGGACCGAAAACGCTTGTTTGTCTTCGACCCCATTCGGAGGAAGGTCGTCCACGAAGAGAATTTGCAGACGAAGTTCGGGCTGACCATTTCCCAGCAGGGTCCACGGGTGTTCGTGCTCGGACCCGGCAAGAAGATACACGTGCTGTTCGTCAAGGGCATCGCCCGGCTCGACCCGGCCACGTTTAGGATCACGATGCTGGCCGACTCCCCCGTCCCGATTGGTGCCGGGGGCGACATTCTCAACGGAAGAATCTACTTTGCCAACGGATCGCACGTGTACAGCTACGCGGTTCCCGACTAGCCCGGATTATTCGTCGGACCATCGTCGAGTCGGTTCTCGCGTGCCACGGCTGTGTCAGCCGTGCTGCGGATTTGGTGGTTTGCCCAGCCAGAGGGCCGTTTAGCCCGGATTATTCATAAACCGAGGATTGCTGGGGCATGAGCGGCGGG
>CAZUAM010000962.1:0-1665 GCA_964618095.1 uncultured Planctomycetaceae bacterium
AACCCCAACTCACCAAAACGCCATGAATTCACCCACAG
Source organism: uncultured Planctomycetaceae bacterium (assembly GCA_964618095.1). Taxonomy (GTDB): domain Bacteria; phylum Planctomycetota; class Planctomycetia; order Pirellulales; family Thermoguttaceae; genus CAZUAM01. Next base: position 39 of record CAZUAM010000962.1, read on the forward strand.
ATTCTGGCGAAGACCCGCCGAAATAGAGCGGCAGAAGGCCCAGCAGCAGAGAGAAGTGGCTGTGCGAGAGCGAGAAGAAGCGACCCGGCTCCGCAACTTGGCTCAGCGGAATCTCTACGTGGCCCACATGCGCTTAGTTCAGCATGACTGGGAGGCCGGTCAGATCGGCCGTTTGCACCAAATGCTGGACGCTCATCTTCCAAAGCCGGGCGAACCCGATTTGCGAAACTGGGAGTGGTACTACTTTCTGGGCAAGTGCCACAGCGAGCTGGCGACCTATCGCGGTCACATCAAGGCTTCTTGCTGGGTGGCCTGGAGTCCGGACGGCAAGTACATCGCCTCGGCAGACCAAACCGTTTTTGGCATTGGCGCGGTCAAGATCTGGGAGGTGGCTACGCACAAGGAACTCGTTTCCTTCGACACAGCCGCCCGGTCCCTGGCATGGACCGCGGATGGCAGACGCCTGGCGACCGGCGGTTGGCGGGGGGTGCAGATCTGGGACGTCGCTTCGGGCAAGAAGGTCTTGAGCATAGACCCCGATCGCAACGTCTTCAAGATATCGCTTAGCCCAGACGGAAAGCGCCTGGCCGGCGCCGCGAGGCACCCCACCGCCGAGAAGCATGGGATCGTCGTGATTTGGGATGCGAAGACAGGAGAAAAGCTACTTGAGATTGCCGCGCACGGGGGGTGGAACGCAACAACAGTCGCCTTTAGCCCGGATGGGCAACGAGTCGCGTCGGGCGGCCAGGACAGGGTGGTCAAACTGTGGGACGCAACCACCGGTAAAGAGCTCCTCAGTCTTGGCGGACACGAGGGGGACGTCTCCCTCGTGGCCTGGAGTCCGGATGGTAAGTATCTGGCATCGGCGAGCCACGACAAGTCGGTGAGGGTCTGGGAAACATCTAAGGGAGAGTTGCTGGCGACGTTGCTCGGCCACACCGGACGGGTTTCCTCAGTCGCCTGGCGCCCGGACGGTAAGCGACTGGCTTCAGGGGGCCGAGATCAGATGATCAAGATCTGGGATCCCAAGATGGGACACGAAGTCCGGACGTTGCGCGGACACACGCAAGGCGTGGTCGAGGTGGCTTTCAGCCCCGATGGGAAACAGCTAGTTTCTGGGGCCGGTGGTGGGGTGAAACTGTGGCAGGTCGAAGAGGTTGCCGAGCCTCCGCTCATCCGGGTGCGCCCGGAAGCGACCGGTCGGGAGTACAGGCCAAACTCGCCCACCAAGCTGGCCTACAGTCCCGACGGTCGACGCATCGCTGTAGGCTGCTATGGTCCCCACTATGGTCCCCCAGAGGGTGGAACGTTCAAGATCTTTGATGTGGCCACCGGTGAGCAAGTCCTCACGCTGCGCGGACACGTCGGCAACGTCCGGTCGGCGGTCTTCAGCCCCGACGGCGAACGTGTGGCCTCGACGGGCGTGCACGACGAGACGTTGAGAATCTGGGACGCCAACACAGGCAAGCTGCTACGAACGATCGAGGGCCACAAAGGCCCTGTGTGGGACGCAGCCTGGAGCCCAGACGGCAAACGCGTGGTTTCGTCGGGTGACAAAGTGATCAGAATCTGGGCCTGGTTCAAACTCGGGTAACAGAATCTGGGGCTGAGTGCCGGAGAATTGGGT
>CAZUAM010000963.1:0-1663 GCA_964618095.1 uncultured Planctomycetaceae bacterium
ACGCAAACCACCGAAAGTGCATGCAGTGAAAGCTTGAAAGGGGTGCAGCCTAATCTCCTAACAGCCTAATCCCCTAACGTCGCCGCGCAGAAGCAGGAACCGAACGACTCGCCCGACGCAAATCACCGTGTCCAACTACGGTGCCAACACGACCGCGTGGGCCGGCAGCTCCGTTCTGCTGTCCTCCAGGTCCGTCTCGATCCGGATCGTCCTGGCCACTTTGCCCGGCTGACTGCCGGCAATAAACGTTACCGGGATCACGTGCAACGACTTGGCTGCGTCGTCGGCCGACGTCTGGAGTTTCAGCGAGTCGTCCTCGCAGGTGATCGAGACGATCCGGAACGGCTTCTTGCCCTGGACCACGAACTGCCTGGTGACCTGCTTTCCCGGTCGCACCACGCCCATGAACAACGAGGCGGGGCTGACAGTGACGGCCGGCCGCACCCGCCCTTCGACGCGGACGGGAATTTGCTTTGACCGTTGGTCGTTGGTGATCAGGATCAGATAATCTTTGAGGTACACGGCCGGCGCGTCCCGGTCCAAGTGGACCAGCAGGTCGTAAGATACGCGTCCGCCGCCGCGGCGGGTCTCCGCGGCCTTGGCCGAAACGTGCGGATTGCCGCTTCGGACCTCCAGGATCTTCCAGTTGCCGCGGCCGGCATAGTCCACGGTAATCTTCGCGTCGGCCGGGCTGCCCTGGTCCACGGAGCCCAATTGAACGCTGCCCGGATTGAGGACCACGTCGTCGCGGATGTAGCCGCTGACCTGCAACTGCACCTCCGCGTGGGACGGCTTGTCGAGCACGACCGTAATCGTGGCACCCTTGCGCCCGAGAAATGACCGCGTATTGAAGGAGGCAACAATCGCACCCTTCTCGTAGGTCTTCAGCAACGCCTGCTTGATCCGCGGGTTGGTGCACCCACAGCTCGACCTCACACTGGCAATGTGGACGTCTTTCACGTAGATGTTCGAGAGGACGAACTCGAACTCGGCCTTGCCGTCTCGGGCGACGTAGCCGAAATCGTGGCGGGTCTGCTCAAACATCTTCCTGGCCCACTCCTGTCCGAAAACGCTCGGCCCGGCCACGAGAACCAGAAACAGCACGAAGCCAGCTTTGCGCAACATGATCGTCACCCCCCTAATCAATCGTTGGTTCAACCAGATCGAACATCGGCATCAACAGCCTGTAGTCACCCGCACGCGCCGATCACGCGGACCGGCACGAACCGGCCCCAAGCCGGCCCACGCACCACACAATCCGGCACGGCGAAGCAGCACCGCGGTTGTCACCCTCATACACGAAGACGACGGGGCCGCCGGACGCCCGGCGAGCACCCTTCGCCCAATACCTATACCCCGGAATTGTCCGAAGCCTGCGCCGGGCAACTCAGCCATTCCGGCCAAATTCGACTTCGATGCCGCCGCCGGGGGCCTCGGTGGCCCGGCGAGGACCCTGGGGTACGAGCAGATGAACTGCGTTGGCAGGTCCAGAGTGCAACGTCCGCGAGACGGAAACGCCGCCCTCACAGACTACCAGGCGCGTACCCCGACCTGCGAAGCGCCCGCGAAAAAACAAGTTGACAGTTTTCCCTCGGGGTGGCCGGGGTCGAGAGAAGCGAGCCCCCGGAGTTCGCGGGACAGTGGGCTCGCTCCGCTCGACCAC
>CAZUAM010000964.1:0-1647 GCA_964618095.1 uncultured Planctomycetaceae bacterium
CGTGATACTCGTTGTACAACGGTGCGTCCTCGGGCAGACTGCTCTGGAAATGATCCTGAATTGCGTGGTAGTCGGCGTCGAAGCCGATCCAACCGTGGCGGGCCAGCACCCGATGGGTGTAGGTGTCGACCACGAAGACGGGCAGCCCGCCGGCGTACAGCAGAATGGAATCGGCCGTTTCGGGGCCGATGCCGTCAACCGTCAGCAGCTCCTCGCGGAGAGTTGACGGGCCCGTGCTGAACATGGCCTCCAGCGAGCCGTCGTAGCGCCCCACCAAGAACTCCAGCAGGTTCCGCAACCGGCGTGCCTTGATGCGAAAATATCCGGCCGGCCGGATCAGCTCTTCCAATTCCTCCCCGGGCACCTCATAGAGTGCGTGCGGCTCGAGCAGGTCCGCCTGGCGGAGGTTCTGGATGGCCTTCTTGACGTTCTGCCAGTTGGTGTTTTGCACCAGCACCGCTCCGACCATCACCTCGAACGGAGACTGGCCCGGCCACCAATGTTGGGGCCCCAGGACATCGAACAGGCGCTGGTAGACTTCCTTGAGGGTTGCGGTCATGGGCCGGCTGCGTGGAATCACTGGAAAAACCACATCTTAGCCGGTTTTCCGCCCTTGCCAATCTCCGCAGTTAGGGCGATTCTTGCTCAAGGTCCCCCGGCAGTGGCGACCGACCCGGGCCGCGACTCAAGCGGCACGTCCGCCGGGGTCGAAGATGAGGAGGGTTCGAGTCCTTGCCTTGGAGCCGGCGGAGCGGCCGCCGGTGGCCCCCCGGCTTCCTCATGCACCCCATCTTGTCTCCATGATCGCTCCATCGCCACGCGACAATCCGGCACGTCGGAGTCCGCTGGGCCGGGCAGCCGACGGGTATTGGGTCGAGTCGCGGCAGCCCTTGGCCAGCCTGGTGTTCGTGGCGCCGCTGCTGGTGGTTTACGAGGCCGGCGTGCTGCTGATGGGGCCGGAGGCGGTTCGCAACGGCGCAGACGTGTGGCTGCGGCAATTCCTGGAGCTGGTAGGGTTTGGACAGTACTTCCTGTTGCCCATCCTGACCGTCTGTATCCTGTTGGGCTGGCACTACACCACGCGCCGCCCGTGGCGGCTTTCCCGGGGGTTACTCTGGGGTATGTCGGGTGAGTGCCTCCTGTTGACGATCTGCCTGTGGCTGCTGGCTCAACTGCAGGGCATCCTGTTGCAGACCGTCGCCCGGCCGGTCGGACTGGCCATCCCCGCGATCGTCGAAAGGGCCGTGACGGAGTTGGGGGCGGGAATCTGCTATTTGGGGGCAGGGATTTACGAGGAGTTGCTGTTTCGCCTGATCCTGCTGTCGCTTGCTGTCTGGGGGCTTGGGCGACTGGGCGTCGGGCCCCGGCAGCGCATGGTGGCCGCCGTGGTGCTTACAAGCCTGTTGTTCTCGACTGCCCATTACGTCGGCCCGTACGGCGAGCACCTCGACTGGAACAGTTTTCTGTTTCGTTTTCTGGCCGGCGTGTTTTTCTCTATCTTGTTTGTGTACCGCGGGTTCGGCATTGCCGCAGGCGCCCATGCCGGGTACGACATCCTGGTGGGGTTCTTTGCACCGGGATGAAATCCATAATAGCCCGTATTGTGTCACTTGGCACTAACCTCCAAACTGGGGGTATAGCCTCCGG
>CAZUAM010000965.1:0-1642 GCA_964618095.1 uncultured Planctomycetaceae bacterium
ACAGATACGAACAACGACATACACCAACGATACATCAAAAAGGACATCAGCACATAACAGCTAACGCCGGACGCCTGGCAGATCACGCTCGAAAACGCCCCGCCAAGAACTCCTCAATGACCCGAGCGGCGTTTCACCCCCAACGCCCGCCGACCGCGGTCGGCGGGGTCCGTCCCGCATGGGCCGCCGCCGGCCAAACCCCTCCGGGAGACACTGGCGTCGGGCAGGCCTTTTTGGTAAAAAAATACGATATCGCAAGTATAAGCTCTGTCGACACTTAGCACCCCAGTTGGCGGCCGGTGGGCGATTTCCCCTTTCCGCCTTCTCGCCCGTTTGCGGTTCTAACTACAGGGGTTGTGCCAATCATGAGTGTTGACGACGCCGACACCGACGGGCTGCTCCGCCGGGCCGAAGGCGGCGACCGCGCGGCGCTCGACCGGCTGTTGAGTCGCCACCGGCGGCGGCTGCGGCAGATGGTCGCCGTGCGGATGGATCGGCGGCTGGCCGCCCGAGTCGATGCCTCCGACGTGGTCCAGGAGGCCCTGGCCGAGGCCACCGCCAGGCTGCCGGAGTATCTCCACCGGCGCCCGGCGCCGTTCTACCTCTGGCTGCGGCAACTGGCCTTTGAGCGGCTGGTCGATCTCACCCGCCGCCATATCGACGCCCAGCGTCGCAGCGTCAACAAGGAAGCCGCCCGGACGATCCCCCTGCCCGACCACTCGGCCGTCGAGCTGGCCGACCGGCTGGTGGCCTCCGGGACCAGTCCCAGCGGGCGGATGGAGAAGGAGGAGCTCCGCAGCCGGGTCCGCGCCGCCTTGGCCCGCCTGCCGCCGGCCGATGGCGAGGTCCTCGTCCTGAGGCACCTGGAACAACTCTCCACCCGCGAGGTGGCCGCCGTCCTGGACCTCAGCGAGCCGGCGGTCCGCTACCGGCAGCGCCGCGCCCTGGAGCGCTTGGCTAATCTGCTCGGCGGCCCGCCTGAAAAGGAGCAACCGCAGTGAACCAGCCCCTGTCTACCACCAGCCCGCCGCGCGCCGCCGATCGCGTCCTCGATGATCTGTTCGAGCAGATCACCGCGAAGGTCCAGGCCGGTGAGCCGGTCGACGTCGAGGCCTACGCCCGCGACTTCCCCGAGCTGGCCGAGCGAATCCGCCAGCTCGTGCCGGCCATCGAGGCCCTGGCGGAGCTCGGGCTGTCGGCCGTCTACGACACCTCGGGCGCACCGCGCCCGGCAACCAGGGAGCCGGTAACGGGCCTGCTGGGCGATTTTCGTATCCTGCGGGAGATCGGCCGCGGTGGGATGGGCGTAGTCTACGAGGCCGAGCAGATTTCCTTGAGCCGGCGGGTAGCGCTCAAAGTGCTCCCCTTTGCGGCCGTGTTGGATCCCAAGCAGCTCCAGCGGTTCAAGAACGAAGCCCAGGCGGCCGCCTCGCTCGATCATCCGAACATCGTGAGCGTTTATTCGGTCGGCTGCGAGCGGGCGGTGCATTTCTACGCCATGCAGTACATCGAAGGCCAGACGCTGGCCGAGGTGATTGGGCAGTTGTCAGGGGCCGGGGATCAGCGGCCAGGGGTGGCGACTACAAACGCCACTCCCTCACGAGGGGCGAGCGGCGAGGGGCCAGAGGAGAGGGTGACGGGG
>CAZUAM010000966.1:0-1638 GCA_964618095.1 uncultured Planctomycetaceae bacterium
CGGAGGCTATACCCCCAGTTTGGAGGTTAGTGCCAAGTGACACAATACGGGCTAAACGTGTTTGCCGGCCGCGCAACGGTCTCCGGCGGCCGTGCCCTAAAGCCAATTCCTCCCCAATTACTTGCAAAACCTGCAAATGTTAAACTGGCCTTGTGAAAACAGGGATCTTGGCGTCTAATTTAGGAGGTTTGAGGCGGCCTTGGCAACCAGGGAAATTGCGGAGAGGCCGGGGTCTGTGGAACTCCTTGGAGCCGCTCGGGATGCGCTGGACGAATTCGGCGAACGGTTGATCTGCGAACCGGAGTGCCGCCGGGAGTCTAATCGTCTGAAACGGAGCATAATCATGCCGAATTGCCCATTCTGCAAAGCCCAACTGGGTCGCGCCGATTTGGAGTCTGAGACGTGCCCGTTCTGCAACCAGATGCTGCCCCGCGATATGATCGCGACACGCGAGTCGGATCTGGGCCCCGCCCCACCCCGATCCGAATCAGAGAAGGGCACGGCCGACGAGAAGCGTGTCACCGAGACACTCGGCTTGGCCGGCTCGTCGGCGTCCCGCGCCAAGGCCGGGAAGCCGGAAGAGGCCGAGTCGGCCCGTGATGCCCAGACCCGTGACTACGGAGAACTCACCCCGGAAGCCGCGGAGAGACTCTCGCTGATGTGGTCGGGAAGTTTCCAGCCGGAGACCAGCCCGCAGAACACGATCAAGGCGGAGGTCCAGACGGTCGGGGAAAAAGCCAACCTCTTGATTCAACCGCGGGTGCTGCGTGAAGCGAAACCGGGCGGGGCCGAGGTTGCCGACTACGAGTTGCTCGGTCAACTGGGTGAGGGTGGGATGGGTGTGGTCCTTGCTGCCCGCCAGGCATCAATCGACCGATCGGTCGCCCTCAAGATGCTCAAGCCCGCAGGGGCCAAAGAGCGGGAAGCACGTGCCAAGTTCTTGTGCGAGGCCGCGGTGACCGGCGACCTGGAACACCCAAATATCGTGCCAATCTACGATCTTGGGAAAGACCAAACCGGTGCGCTGTTCTACTCCATGAAGCACGTCAAGGGTACGCCGTGGCACAAGACGATCTTGAGGAAGACTTTTCCGGAGAACCTGGAAATCTTGATGAAGGTCGCCGACGCCGTGGCCCTTGCTCACTCTCGGGAAGTGATTCATCGAGATCTGAAACCCGATAACGTCATGCTGGGAGACTTCGGCGAAGTGCTGCTGATGGATTGGGGACTGGCGGTTTCCCTTGCTTCGGGGACCACCACGACCGGAATGGCAGGTACTCCAGCGTATATGGCCCCTGAACTGGCCTCCGGGCCGATCGAGCGAATCGGACCCGCTAGCGATGTTTACCTCCTGGGGGCGATTCTATACGAGATCGTCACCGGCAGGCCTCCGCATACGGGCAAGAACGTGCTGGAATGTCTGTTTGCGGCCGCTAAGAACGAGATCCAGCCGACTGAAAAGTCCGGTGAGCTGGTGGCGATCGCCCTGAAGGCCCTGGCTACTGCGCCGGAGGACCGGTATGCCGGCGTGGGTGAGTTTCAGGCTGCCATTCGGGAATATCAAGCTCATTCAGAGAGCATCTCGCTCTCCAGCCGAGCAAACGAGGATCTGGAGGGGGCCAGAACACGAGACGACTA
>CAZUAM010000967.1:0-1634 GCA_964618095.1 uncultured Planctomycetaceae bacterium
CCCCGCCGCTCATGCCCCAGCAATCCTCGGTTTATGAATAATCCGGGTTAGCGGGGCCGCTTGCGGCCCGTTACGACTGCCTTCGGTGTTTCGTACCCGAAACGGGCCGCAAGCGGCCCCACTAAACAGTTGACCTTGACCTTGTAGTACTCGCGGGCTATGCTCCGCAGCGGTCGGGAGGGCTGCGCGCGGGCAGTCCCCCTCTTGCCGTACCATGGACGGGGACTTCGGCGGAAGAATGGATTCCTACTGGTTGGCTGCTTATCTCGTTCTGGTCGGTCTGGCCGTTGCCCAGTCGCTGGTGCTGTTGTTGCAGACCTGGGAACATCGTCGCTACGCGCGGAGCTGCATGCGCGGGCTGGACCGCCACCGGCCGACGGGGCGTGCGGCGGTGTTTGCTCCCTGCAAGGGCACGGACGTCGACCTGGAAGGGAACCTTCGGGCCCTGCTGAGCCAGGACTACCACGATTACGAAGTGACCTTCATCGTGGAAACGGCCGACGACCCGGCCGCCGAGGTGATTCGCCGCGTGACGGCCGAGCACAGCCGGGTGGCCACGCGGCTGGTGATTGCGGGGCAAGCGACCGAGTGCGGCCAGAAGGTGCACAACCTCCGGGCGGGCACGGCCGGGCTGTCTTCCCTGGTCGAGTATCTGGCCTTCGTCGATTCCGATGCCCGGCCCCGGCCCGAGTGGCTGCGGCTGCTGATCGGGCAGTTGTGCGAAGGCAACACGGGCGCGGTGACCGGCTACCGCTGGTTCGTTCCGCAACGGGACTCGCTGGCCAATCATCTGCTTTACAGCATGAACTGCGAGATCATGTCGCTTCTAGGCCGCAGCAGCCACTACCTGGTCTGGGGCGGTTCCTGGGGGATTCGCCGGGACGTGTTCGAGGCGATCGATTTGCACTCGGCGTGGTCGGGCACACTGAGCGACGACCTGGTGGCCAGCCGGCAGTTACGGCGCGGGCGGCTTGGGGTGCGGTTCGAGCCGGGCTGTGTGGTGGCGTCTCCGGTGGACTATTCCATGCGGCAGATGTATTCGTTCGTCCGCCGGCAATACCTGGTGGCAAAGTGTTACGTGCCCGACTGGTGGGCGTTGGCGATTGCGGCCAGCACGTTTACGAACTTGGCATGGCTGGGCAGCCTGGCCGTGCTGGGCGGGAGCCTGGTCTATGGAACGCCGCCGGCCTGGATCCCCGCCTGCGGATGCGCCGTGCTCTATCTGCTGGGCGTATATCGCGGATGGCTGCGTCAGGACCTGGTGGGCACGTATTTTCCCGATCGGCGAGAGAAGCTGCGCAAGGCCGGGCGTTTCGACGTCTGGGCAAACCCGTTGGCAAGGTTTACCCACTGGCTGGGAGTGCTGGGGTCGTTGTTCGGACGGCAAATCACCTGGCGAGGGATCAGTTATCGAGTTTTTCCGGGCGGGCAGATCCGCATCGTGGGCCGCGAGGACCAGCCGGCAGAAGCGCCTGTTGAGCCCCGCGTTGCCGAGCCGCCCGCCCGGGACGAAGAACACCACCCGGAACCGGAGACTCCGACCAAGAAGGTCGTTTCCTACAGGAAGGCCGGCTAGCCCGGATTATTCACAAGCGTGCCACGGCCGTGTCGGCCGTGTTGCCCTGGGTAAACCG
>CAZUAM010000968.1:0-1609 GCA_964618095.1 uncultured Planctomycetaceae bacterium
CTTGGATTACATGAAGGTCCGGGCCACGGGGCACTACCACCCGGCCACGCGCTTCAACGCGATGCTGATGATCGGGGAACTCAACAGCGTCGAAGCGAGAAAGAGTCCGGTCCCTCTGCCGGCTGCCCTGCCGGTGCTGGTCAACGCCGTGGAGGACCCGCAGCAAATCGACGCGGTGAAGGTGGGGGCGCTGGTCGGGATCCATCGCCACCTAGAGCTAGGCGCGATCAAGGCCCCCGACGACGTCAAGGCAGTGGGCGACGCGGCGCTGGCTTTGGCCGCCTCGAAGCGGCCGCCCGGCCGGTCTGCCGATGGCCACGCCTGGATGCGGAAGCTGGCTGCCGAGGTGCTGGGGGAGCTGGGAGCCGTGGGCGACAAGGGCGCGGTGGCCACGATGCTGGCCGGGATGGTGGCCGAGGCGGCGACCCCTTTCTACGCGCGATGCAGCGCCGCGGAGGCGCTGGGCAAGCTGACTTACCCGGCCGACGCCGGGTTGGATGCCTCGAAGTTGGCGGTGCCGTTGGGTCGGCTGGCCGTGGATGCCTGTGCGGCGGAGGCCAAGGCCCAGGCCGAAGCCGAAGCGAAAGCCCAGGCCGGCCCCCAGACTCCCTTCGGACCCGGAGGTCTTCCCGCACGCCAACCTTTTCCCGGTCCTGGAGGTCGCCCCGGTCCCCAACCTTTCCCCGGCCCGCGAGGTCGCCCCGGAGTTGAGCCTGTCCCCGGGCTTGGGGCCCCGTTCGGACCTCAACCCGGACTCAAAGCGCCGCCGGAGATCCCGATCGTCTTCCGTCGCCGGCTGAGGTACCGTGTCAACGCCGCTTCGGTTGGCCTAAGCGGTACGGCGGACAAGCCCGGGGGAGTTGCCTCCCTGGCGAAGGGCACACCCCACGAAAAACTCGTCGCCCCCCTGCAACAACACCTCCAGGCGATCCTGGACATCATCGAGGCAAACCGGAAGGACGACGAAGACAAACTGAAAGAGATGATGGAGAAGATCACCCCGGAGGCGGATAAGGTCCGGGCGTTGCTCTCCAAACCGCCCCCGTAGCGGACAGGCCGCACGGCAGACACCCGGCAGCCGCGCGACAAGGACGTCGCAAGGACGGACGGGCTAATCGGCTGCCAGTTCCGCATTCCGCATCGGCAAAAGGACTTGCCCGACGTGCCGCTCTTCTGCAAGCGACTGGTTGACCGCGTCTTGGTGACGGTCTGTCTGCTGGCGGGCCTGGGGAGTCCGGGCTGCGGGTGGTTGACCGACGGGGCGTTGCGGGAGTTGCCCTTGCCGCCAAGCGGCCGTCCCGAACGGGCAGATCAGGCGTCTCAGACGACCCGGCCGCATACGCTCAGCCCGACCGACGACTCATCCGGCGATCGGGTGGTGCTCGCTCGCTGCGCCGATGCCGAGGGTCGTAGCGTTTGGATCCGGGCCGCGGGGCCGGCGCAGCGCGATTCCGTGGAGCCGGGCTATCGGTGGCGGTATCCGGCCCTGGAAGAACTCTTGGCCCGGCCGCCCCACCAACCCTCGGTCGGTGTCCGACGCCCCGACTGGCGTCGCTACCTGGCCGACAAGGACCCCGTCGTGGCCGCCAACGTGGCGATTGCGCTGGCC
>CAZUAM010000969.1:0-1605 GCA_964618095.1 uncultured Planctomycetaceae bacterium
CAGGCGAAGACCGTGCCAAGGCTTCCGGGGAGTCGTCTGCGGGGCCGGACTGGAGTTTCCCGCCCCGGCGGGCCCGTTCTTGCAGGCCGCGGCCGTATTGCCGACCCCACTCTTTCTGGGCCTCGACGCCGAGCGCCGGCTTGACTGAAATGGACAGGACCTCGCCCGTCTGCTTTTTCAGAGCGGCCAGCGTGGCCTCAATTTGCTCGTGGGTAGCCTGGACACAGACGAGGTCCAGTTCGCCGGTCTGGGGCAGGTACGTGGGCCTCGTGTCTGCGAGGGCCAGCTTCTGTTCCTTCTCGTGGCCCCTGTCTTGCGGGAGTCCGCCGTCGACGTCGGCAAATGTGTGCGTGCCGCCCGCATCGTGCTCCTCGGCCTCGGTTCCTTCCAGGGCGATTCCATTGACCGCGAGCAGGCGGTCGAAGGTTTGCCCCCGGAAGGCCTTCGGGCTGATATCGCAACATACCACAGCGAACCCGCGGGCCGGTTGCAGGGACCCTGCGGCCAGGCCCACCTGAGGACCGCCGGGGAATCGTCCCGTGCCGCTCATGTTCCCGGCAAGGCCTGCGGTGTCGCCGGCGCTGGCCTTCATGCCGGAGCCGCCTTTGCCCATCTGCCCGCTGAAGCCATCGGCTGCGATGCTCCCGCCGGTAGTTCCATTGCCGTCTTTGCCGGCATAGCGATAGCCGGAGCCGGCTCCGCCCTTGGACCGTTTGCCGGGAGGCCCCGGTGCGGGAGCCAGTTTTTCTAGTGCGAAGTCCTCAAGCGGCTGCCGCTCGATGTCCTTCGGTGGCGGAAGGCTTTTTGGTCTTGCCGGGGTGAGCTGACGGGCAAGGCCGACGTCGCCGAGCCCTTTGCCCTGCGTCTCGGCTGTGGGGACCGCTTCGACGCTTTTGAGCCGCGGCTGATCGCGGTGTTCGCCTGCCGCCGGGGCCGCCCTGATCTCGGAGGCACCCCCACCCTTCTTCTCCTTCTCCTCCGCTGCCGGCGGTGCCTCGGCGAGCCCGTCGCCGGCCGGGCGATCCTCCGGGCCGCGGCTGATTACCGTCAGCATCACCGCGATGGCCACGGCCAGGGAGGACCAGACCAGCGCCCGCGGGTTGAGAACCCGGCGGAGAATCGCTCGCCGCGGCGGCGGGGCCGGTTTGGGGAGTTCTCCCGGTAGGGCCGGTTGGGTGAGCATGCGCCGTTCGGCAATCCGCAGCACCTGCTGGCTGAGGTCTTCCCCCAGTTTGTGTTGGGGCAAGGCCTGGAGCTTGGAGCTGAGTGTGCGCAACTCCTCCAGCAGTTGCCGAGCGGCCGGGCTGCGGGCCAGCAACCGATCCACATCGGCCTGCTCGGCGGCGGTCAATTCGCCGTCGAGGTAGGCACTGAACAGTTCGTTTTCCGGCACGTCTTTCATCGGCGCACACTCATCATCGACGTCTCACTCGACGCCGCTTGGCGGGGGGCCACTGCGGCTTGGCTGTGGCAGGATCGGACCTGCGGCTCCCGGTTTGCCCACTCAGGTACGATACGACGTTTTTTTCAACGACCCGACAGAGAGCTAGAGCCGGTGTGCCACGGCCGTGTCGGCCGTGCCTGGTAGCAGCACAAAACCTGCAC
>CAZUAM010000970.1:0-1599 GCA_964618095.1 uncultured Planctomycetaceae bacterium
ATCCAGGTAGCTCGGTTGGAACCAGGCTTCCGACCGCAGAATACGCTGCCTTTCGGCTTCTTTTCTGGATTATATGCAACTACGGAGCAGGAGGAAGCCGCGATGGCCCCAGGCTGGCTGGCTGTGAGGCGGTGCACTCGAAAGCGGCATAGCAATGACCAGAGGGAAGATCCATGCGAGTCACGTTCCTGATTGGTGGGTTCGTCGCGGCTGCGATGGTCTATTCTGTAGGCCAGGCCGATGCAGAAAGCGGACCAGTAAAGCAGCCCGCTGAGGTCAGTACGCCGCGAGTGACGGTCGGCGCGTACTACTTCGACGGTTGGGCCGGCACCAGCCGGCTCAAAGGCGACCCGGAGGAACCCTGGGCGACCACCGCACCAACGCATCTCACCCGGAGGATGCTGGAGGAGTTTCCCCGGCGCGAGCCTCTCTGGGGCTGGCGCGACGACTCGCTCAAGATAATGGAGCGCCAAATCGACCTGGCCGCGGACCACGGTATCTCGTTCTTCGCCTTCTGCTGGTACTTCCACCCGACGAAAAAAGAAATCGAGCGGGACCCCAAGCACAGCGGCCTGAAGCTCTTTCTTCAAGCTCGGAACAACCACCGAATGCAATTCTGCCTGCTGGTGGCGAACCATCAAGGATTTCTGCTTGAGGGAGCCGAAGACTGGAGGAAGGCGGCCGAGCACTGGATGCCCTACCTCATACACACGCAGCACGTGACCGTGGGAGGCCGTCCACTGGTGATCATCTTCAATCCGCAAAACGGCAACAAGGAGGGCTTTAAGCATCTTCAGGCCGCCGCCAGGAAGTCCGGTTTGTCGGGGCTCGCTATCGCGGCGTGCGGCGGCGGCGATCCGAAGGTCGGCTATACTCACCGGACGCACTACAACGTGATACCCGGCTATGCCAGCGGATCGCAGGCCCACAAGTACGCCGGGTTGGTCGAGGCCCACAAGAGGACATGGCACGGCACCAAGGGGCAGCCCTACATACCCGAGGTCACGGCCGGCTGGGACAAACGTCCCTGGGAGGGCCCGCGCGGGCTCGGTCAACCGCCGGGTTGGTATTATCCGGACCGCAGTCCCGAGCAGTTCGCCGGCGGTCTGCGGGCCGCCCTCCAGTGGATGGACAAGCATCCTGAACAGACGACCGACGAGCGCGTGGTGCTAATTTACGCGTGGAACGAGTACGGCGAAGGCGGATACATTGCGCCGACCCGGGGCGATCCTAACGGGGCATATCTGAAGGCCGTCCGGTCGGTCGTCAACCCCTGACTACACAGCTTCAACCGCTTACTGGTGTACTATGAAAAACATGACGTTCACGCGAGCCATGCTACTGGCGTTCGTTCTGGGTCAGGTCCTTGGAGCGATTCATGCTGCCGTGGCCGGAATAGAGGACCCGATGTCGCCCGCCGAGGTGCCCGCCGACGGCAGGATCTCCATCACCGACTACGGCTATCGCGACTGGGGGCCGGAGCCCGTCCACTACACGGTGGACCCTAAGCGGTTCCAGCCGGACAAAGTGGTTTTGGTCGATAGCCGGGCCGAGTGGGTTCCTCACCAGTTTGACGGGAACACGCTTACCTTCATCGCT
>CAZUAM010000971.1:0-1599 GCA_964618095.1 uncultured Planctomycetaceae bacterium
GCCGTGCTGGGGCTGCTTTCGAGGGTGTCGAAGTGGCATCTGAGGATTCCGCCGGAGGATTGCATCAAGTGCCGATTGTGCGAGGACTGCTGCCCTTATGGGGCACTCCGCGAGCCGACCGTTCCGCAAACGCCCGAGGAGCGACTCCGTGGTCGGCGGCGGTTGGTGCTGCTGATGGTTCTTCTGCCGGTATTGGTCGGTGTGGGTGTTTTGTTCGGGCGGTGGTTGGCGGCTCCCCTGGCGCGGCTGCACCCGGACGTTCGCCTGGCCGAGCGAGTCCGCCTGGAGGAGACGGGCCGGGTGGAGGGCACGATCGATGCCAGCGACATTTTCTACGAGACCGGGCGGCCGGCGGCGGAATTGTATGAGGACGTGATCGGTCTACGCAAGCGGTTCGCCTTTGCCGGTGCGTGGCTGGGAGCCTGGGTGGGCCTGGTGATCGGCGTCAAGCTGATCTTTCTGGTCATCCGGCGGCGGCGGGCCGAGTATCAGCCCAACCCGGCCGGTTGCGTATCCTGCGGACGTTGCTTCTGGTACTGCCCGAGCGAGCAGGACCGTTTGGGATTGATCCGGGAAGCCCCACCCATGGTCAAACAGAATTGAGATATGAACCACCCAACAACATCCCAGCCCTCGAAGAGCGAACCGGGCCGTGGGTCTTCCGACGCCCAACACCTGCTCGCGGTCCGCATCGCCGTAGTTGCCGGCATCTTCTCGGCCGTGGTTTGTGCCGTGCTTCTGGCGGACTACTGTTTTAGAGAGGAATTCGACCCGACCGACTCGTTGGAGGTCAAGGCGCTGAAGGCCCAGCTAGCAGGCCAGCCGCAAGACGCGGACCTCCGCAACGAGATCCGCGAGCTCGACCTGGCGCTGCGAAGGTCCTATTTCCGGCACCGCCGCTTTGCCGCGGCGGGGACGTGGCTGCTTTTGGGCGGGATCGCAACGTGCCTGATCGCACTAAAGACGGCAACGACGTTGCGGAGAAGGCTGCCCACGCCGCAACCGCACGTCGCCCCGCGGGACACGGATACCCAAATGGCTCGAATGGGACGCTGGTCGGTGGCCGGTCTGGCCGTGCTGTTGGCTGCTACGGCAATGACACTAAGCACCACGCTGCGTCCGGTCTCGCTGGTCGAACGTGAAACTGTGGGTGCTTCGCACGAGCCGGTCGTCGAGCCGCCGCTTGGACCCGGTTGGCCGACCGAGGAGGAAATCCGGGCCAACTGGCCTCGCTTCCGCGGTCCGGGCGGGCTGGGTATCTCGGCCTTCGCCGGCGCGCCGACCGCCTGGGACGCCAACTCCGGCGAGGGCATCCTCTGGAAGACGCCCGTGCCGCTGGACGGCCACAACTCGCCGGCCGTGTGGAACGATCGCGTCTTCCTGTCCGGGGCCGACGAAGAGCACCGCCAGGTCTATTGCTTCGACGGCAACAGCGGAGAACTCCTCTGGCAAGAGGACGTTCCGACCATGACGCTCGAACGCCTCGATCCCGATTCGGTCGACGATCATACCGGCTACGCCGCTCCCGGCACGGCAACCGACGGCCGGCGGGTCTACGCCGGTTTTGCCAACGGCGATCTGGCCGCGTACCGCTTTTCC
>CAZUAM010000972.1:0-1598 GCA_964618095.1 uncultured Planctomycetaceae bacterium
CCGAAAAAACTTTGGAAAAAGTCATTTTCCGGGACAAGTGTGGAAGTTGGGCTAATCTGGCTTCCCCGGCTTTTGCGCCTCGGCCTTGGGCGGCTCGTCGTCGGTGTCCGGGCGGAGTTGGTTGAGCCAGCGGGCGCGGAGGAAGTTGCCGAGGTAGGCGGGCGAGGTGGGGTCGGCCAAGTAGAGGGCGACGGCCTCGTCGTATTGTCGGGTGGCTTCGTAGCTGCGGGCCAGGTTGTACCGGGCCCCGTGGGTCCAGGGGAGGGCGGCCGGCTGCTGGTGCGCCAGGATCTTGATCGGGCAGGCGCCCTTGGCGTCGAACTGCTTGGGGAAGACGAACCGCTCGTCCTTCCACAGCTCCTCCCAGCGCGGAATCCCCAGGTGGTCGCCCAGTCTGATCCGCAGGTACGCCTCGATCGCCTCCGGGTTTTCCAGTTGGCAGGCCTTGGGATCGAACTGGGGTCGCAGCCGGATCTGCCGCACCCGAGCGGTGCGTTTTTCGTCCGAGGCACCCAGCGGCTCGGGGAACAGCAGATCGACGGACCACGTCCCGTCGGCCGCCGGGCCGTCCGCGCTGGTCGTGATACCCAACGGCTGCGGGCGGACCGGTCCGGACTGGTTGGGCGAAGTGCCAGGGAGCATAGGTCCCGGTTCGAGCGTCAACTCCACTTGCGGCTTGTCCTGGGCCGGGGCCACCCGGATCGTTAGCGTGGCCACGTGGAGTTCGGGCGAGGCTTCGAGGGTGCGGGTGAGCAGGTAGTCGATGGCCACCCGGTAGTGTTTCAGGGCGGCGTCTGAGTTGTTCCGCTGGAGTTCGATCAGGCCCTGGTCGAAACTCATCAGCCCCAGCCAATAGCTGGCGTCTTGCTTGGCCCGGCGCAACAAGGGCTCGTCGAGGCGGGCTCGTTTTGCGGTGAGCTGCTCGAACTGCTGCTGGGCGGCTTGTTTTTGCTCCTGCGGCAGTTTCTGGAGGTCTTCTAGGGCCATCCGGGAGTAGTGCTTTGCCAGGCCGGCCAGTTGTTCGTCCGAGGGTCGAGCTTCCTGGTAGGACTCGGTTGCCCCCTGGGGGCCGGTGAACTGTCCCTTGAGGTGAAGGATGCGGGCTTTGCGTAGCGGCGCCTCCTTTGGCCCTTTTCGCCCAGGTGCCCTCCGAGGCAGGAGAAAAAAGGGATCGACTTCCTCCGGCAGGGGCTGCGAGGTCTCAGTGTTCCATGCGGTTGCCGCCAGAGTTGCGTAGAAGGGTCCCACCAAGGCCGCCACCCGTTGCCGAAATTGGCTCCGGGTGGGGTTCTGGTGCTCCAGGAGCGTGCTGTAGGGGAACGTCCAGAGGTGTGCATCGGCGATCTGCGGAGCCGCCTTCCAGCGCGCAACTTGGGCGGTGGCGGAGGTGCTGAGGACGACCCTCCGCCCACCGAGCAGCGGGGATTCGACCAGCTTCATCCGCCGTGCCAGGTAGGCCGGCGAGGCCTCGATCAGGGCAACGACGCGGTCCAGGCCGGAGGAGCTGACCGGGTAGGGACGCGTCTGGTCGAGGTCCAACCGACGGAGCAGCGAGTCGTCGGCGGCCAGTTGGGCCAGTGTGGCGGGACGGATCTCCA
>CAZUAM010000973.1:0-231 GCA_964618095.1 uncultured Planctomycetaceae bacterium
GCTCCAGCTTGGGAACCGCCGCTGTCCGGCCACCTCCTGCCGCCGCTTGGTTCCCAAGCTGGAGCTTGGGAACCAGAGAACCGCCGGGCAAGCCCGCCCGCTAAACCGAAACGTCAAGTACCGAATCCCTAATCCCCAATCCCTAATCCCTGGCAAGCCATGGAAGTCAAAACCTATCGTGCGGCGACGATGCATGAAGCGCTCCGGCTGGTGCGGCGCGAACTGGGCCCC
>CAZUAM010000973.1:241-1593 GCA_964618095.1 uncultured Planctomycetaceae bacterium
GCGAAGTGCACGGCGGCCGGTTTTTCGGCTGGCTGCCGGGTAAGCGGCAGATCGAAGTCACCGCATCGGCCGACGTGAACGTGCCCAGCCGCCTGCCGCCGCGTCATCGTCCCCAGCATCCGGCGGCTGCCCTGCAAGGCTCAACTTGCCGCGAAAGCACCTCCGCCCCGACCATGCCGGACGCACCGGGCCGCCCGGTGCAAGACCGGCCGGAGTTTTCCCGGGAAGTGCAAGGGCAACTGACTAATTTGCAGTCGATGGTCAAGGAGCTCTGCCGGCACTCGCAGCACAACGATCAGCACGATCTGCCCGAGGAGCTGTTCCGCCTGTTCGCCGACCTGCTCGACGCCGATCTGAGCGAGGACCTGGCTCGCGAGCTGGTCGAGCGGATCCGCTCCGAGGCCCCCGGCGCGGAATGGGCCGATCCGGTCCTGGCCAAGGCCCGTATCGCGCGGATGATCGAAGCCGAGATCCACATCGCCGGCCCCATCGCCGTCACTCCCGGCCGGCGCCGGCTGGTGGCCCTGGTCGGACCAACCGGCGTGGGCAAGACTACCACCATCGCCAAGCTGGCGGCCAACTATCGATTGAAGGAAAAGCGTCGGGTAGGACTGATCACCGTCGATACCTATCGCATTGCCGCGGTCGAACAGCTCCGCACCTACGCCGAGATCATCGACCTGCCCATGCAGGTCGTCTCCACCCCGCGCGAAATGCGCGAGGCAGTTCGCCGGATGGGTGAACTGGACCTGATCTTGATGGACACGGCCGGTCGCAGCCCCAGGGACGAAGTCAAGATCCAGGAATTGAGGGCCTTCTTGACCGAAGCCGACGCCGACGAAGTCCACCTGGTGCTCGGGGCCGTGGCCAGCGGGCGGAGCCTGGAGCAGATTGCCGAGCGTTTCGCCGCGGTGGGTACCACCGCACTTGTGCTAACCAAACTCGACGAAGCCACCGCCCTGGGAAACGTCTTGCCCGTGCTCCGCTCCAGTAAGCTGCCGCTGAGCTACCTCACCAACGGACAGAACGTCCCCGACGATATCGAAACGGCCGACGCCCACCGGTTGGCCCGGCTGATCCTGGCCATGGAACCTGCGCCCGACGACTAACGGTGTGTCAATCTCTAAATGACGTGTTTAGCGGGGCCGCTTGCGGCCCGTTTCCTGTCCGAAACGCCGAAGGGAGACGCAACGGGCCGCAAGCGGCCCCGCGAAACGCACACGCAACAATTCAGACTTTCCCTGGTTCCCAAGCTCCAGCTTGGGAACCAAGTGACGGCGGAAGGTGGCCGGGCAGGGGCGGTTCCCAAGCTGGAGCTTGGGAACCAGATGGACATTACTTTCCTGAGTGTC
>CAZUAM010000974.1:0-1586 GCA_964618095.1 uncultured Planctomycetaceae bacterium
GGTCTGCTCTCCGGTTCCGACGTACACCGTATTCTTCCCCAGCCGCAGCGTCGGCTGGGTCTTGCTGTTGAGCATGGTGAGGGTTTCGATTTCGAGGCCCTTCAATTTCACGTCGTCCGGCGAGGTCTTTGCCGCGAGCGTCACCTTGACAAGGATCTCGTACGCCCCGCTGACTTCTTCGACCAGTTCGAGTGCGACGGGCAGGTCGCCGGCGGCCTCAGCGGTCCACACGCTTTTCCAGGTGAGCCCGTTGGTCGTGCTGACGGCAATGGCAGCCGTGTCGCGGGCCGTCCTGCGGAAGAAGTCGGCCTTGATGGTCTGGCCCGTGGTGACGTTGGCCGACTGCACCTTGAAGACAACCTCGGCCGGCGTTCCGACTTTGGCAGGCCGGAGTCCGGCCGGGGACACCGCCTCGACGTTCGCCTCTCGGTGGATAAACCTCCTGTAATCGGCGGGCGTCAGCCTGGGCCGGAACGTCCAGATCCCGTTGCCGCGGATGCGGTAGCGCCGGTTGACCGACTCGGGGTCCTTGCCGCCGTTGGGCACGAAGAACTTGGGATCGTCGCCCTTGCTGTGGTAGTAACGAGTATAGACTTCGCCTTCCCGGAGGTTGAGGATGTACCGGTGCCCCCAGTCCCAGTTGTTGTAGTAATAGCGGTATTTGAGCCCGGACGGCTTGAAACACCGGTACTCCTGCGCGAGATCCCGGGGACAGTCCGCGCCGGTCAAAAAGCCGTTGGGGCTGGTGGCGCAAAGGCAGTGATACCTGGCGACGTGTCCCGGTTCCCTCTTGCCCCCGGAAGCGGCACAGGCGCCTTCCCGGCCGACGTCCTCCACGCCGGCAATCGTCACCCCGTCGCACAGCGTGTAGATGGCCGACATGGAATTGTCGTACACGTGCCACTTGCCCCCGTAGAAACACTCGGGAACCGTGTGGAGCGAAATGTCCCAAAACTTCACTTTCAGGCCCATGTGGTGCCAGATGGCGCAGTTGGCTCCGGCAATGGTGCTGCACATCATGTAGCCGTAGTCGTTGAACTGACGAATCGGATCCGTCAGCTCCGCGCCGTGCAGGATCATCGGCGAGGTCTGGCGCCTGGCGAGATGGTTCCAGTAGAACATCGCCCGGCATTTCTGCCGGGGTGTTGACCACTTGGCCGTGACGCTGTGGATCATGCTTTGCATGTCGTGGTAGTCGGGATTGGCGTCCGTCACCACCTTGACGTTGCAGACCTGTGCCCTGGTCGTTGCCGGTACACAGGAGACAAGCATCAGACACGTGACAAACGTTAGCCTAGGCAGCTTGCTCGTAGCAAACATGGAACCTTCTCCTCGAAACGGCACTGGATACGGCCCGGCTTTGACGGACTATGGCGGCCCACTTTCCCAGCAGAGAAGATAACCGGTTCGCCCGGCGTTTGGAAGAAGGGCCTCCGAAATCCGGTTCAGTCCGGCCGAAAAGCAGGACAAGCCAAGACGGAAACGGAGGAGCGATGCACTCGATCCGGGCTCGTCACGGTTCAAACCGGACTAGCCCGGATTATTCATAAACCGAGGATTGCTGGGGCATGAGCGGCGGGGAATGG
>CAZUAM010000975.1:0-1576 GCA_964618095.1 uncultured Planctomycetaceae bacterium
GTTGGATCACCCACACCACGCCGGCGGTGCACGAGCTGATTCGGGCGAACCTCGACCGCGCGCCGATGTACACCGGCCAGATTCGATCGACCGGACCGCGCTACTGCCCGTCGATCGAAACCAAGATCGTCCGCTTCGCCGACAAACAGCGGCACCAGTTGTTCCTGGAACCGGAGGGACGGCACACCCACGAGGTCTACGTCAACGGGTTGGCCACCAGTCTGCCGCGGGAAGTGCAGGAGGCGATGCTGCGGCAGATCCCAGGGTTGGAGCGGGCCGAAATCCTCCGCTACGGATACGCCATCGAATACGACTACCTCCCGCCCGAACAATTGAAGCCGTCGCTGGAAACCAAGCGCATCGCCGGGTTGTACCTGGCCGGACAGGTCAACGGGACCACCGGCTACGAAGAGGCGGGTGGACAGGGACTGGTGGCCGGAGCGAATGCAGTGCTGGCATTGCGCGGTGACGAACCATTGGTGCTTGCGCGCGACCAAGCCTACATCGCGGTGATGATCGACGACCTGGTCACCCGGGGCGTCGACGAACCCTATCGCATGTTCACCAGCCGCGCGGAGTACCGGCTGCTGCTGCGCCACGATAACGCCGACCGCCGGCTGACGCCCGTGGGACACCCCCTGGGCCTGGTCGACCAGGTCCGCTGGAAGAGGCTGCAACAGAAACAAGCCGAGATTGCCCGGGTGGTAGAAGCCCTGGAAACGAACCGCAGTGGCCAGGTCACGCTGGCCAAGCTGCTGCGCCGGCCGGAAGTCGGTTGGGCGGAGGCAGTCGGATGGTTGCCGCAATTGGGCGCGGTCTCGCGCGAGGTTGCCCAACAGGTTGTCTGCGACGCGAAGTACTCCGGCTACATTGCCAGGCAACAAATCGATATCGCCCGGCAAAAACGGCTGGCGGCGCGGCGGATTCCGGGTGATTTCGACTTCCGGTCGGTGAGCCACTTGCGGGCGGAGGCACGGGAGAAGTTGTCTCGGATTCGTCCGGCCGACCTAGCCCAAGCGGGGCGGATCAGCGGGATCACGCCGGCCGATCTGACAGTACTGATGATCCACTTGGAAGGGTCAGCTTAGTTCGCTTCGAGGAGACTTGGTTGCGTTTCGGACACGTCTTGTACTAATGCTTGCTTTGCTTGCACGCGGGGCGGCCTGGCGGTTTGGGAGCGGGGATTTGCCGCCGGATATTCTCTCTGCCTGCGGCCCGTTTGGCTGCCGCTGATGGCTGGGGCCTGTCGGCGATTGCCTTGCTCCCTTTCCGGCAACCCCTTCCCAGAATCCCTACCCTTCGGCCTCCGGCATCGTACCCCTCGATCGGATCTGAGCGGTCTGACAGGCGGATGGCGGCGCTTTTTGAGCCGAAAAACACGAAAACTACGCGAATTTGGTAGGGTGCAGCGGTACGCCGGTATTTGTAAGCCTGCGGCTGCAAAAGGGTTAAGAAATCCATGGCCGTATTGACTAACACGGGAATATAGCTATAATTAACGACTATCGGCAAGTTCGGTAATGTCGGCAGAACCGGATGAACCTACCGTCTGTATGCAGCTTAGGGAGCTGAGGAG
>CAZUAM010000976.1:0-1569 GCA_964618095.1 uncultured Planctomycetaceae bacterium
ACGGAATAAGAATATCCGGTCGCGTCCTGACGAGGTCTCCGCTCGCTCGGTTCCCACCACCTCAGGGCTGGTAGATCTGGTCGAACACGCAGCCGTCATTGAAATGAGTCTGCTGTGCCTTCTGCCAGCCGCCGAACACCTCGTCCACGGTGAACCGTTCGACCTCGGGGAAGCGGGCCAACTCCTCCTTGGCCACCAGCTTCGGAAAGATTGGGCGGTAGTAGTGTTTCGCCGCAAGCGTCTGGCCAACCTCACTGTAAAGGTATTTCAGGTAGCCCTCGGCCACCGCCCGCGTGCCGTGCTTGTCCACAACCTTGTCGATCACCGTCACCGGCGGTTCGGCCAAAATGCTCACCGAGGGCACGACCAGCTCGAACTTCTCGGGCCCCAGCTCGTTGATCGCCAAAAACGCCTCGTTCTCCCAAGCCAGCAGAACGTCCCCAATCCCGCGCTCCACGAAGGTCATGGTCGAGCCGCGGGCGCCGGAGTCGAGCACGGGTACCCGACGATAAAGCCTGGTGACGAACTCCCGTGCCTCCCGCCGTGCTTTGGCCACTTCGCCGGCCTTGCCGGGATCGTGCAGCACGGAAAGATCGCCCAGTGCCCGCTTCAGCACGTATCCCCACGCCGCCAGGTAATTCCAGCGTGCCCCGCCCGACGTCTTGGGGTTCGGCGTAACCACCGACACCTCGGGTTTGATCAGGTCGTCCCAATCGTGGATCCCCTTCGGATTCCCCTTGCGGACCAGGAACACGATCGTGGACGTGTAGGGGGCGCTGTTGTGCGGTAGCCGCCGTTGCCAGTCCTCGGGAATCAGGCCGGCGTTCTGGTGAATCGCGTCGATGTCGTACGCCAGCGCAAGCGTGACAACGTCCGCTTCCAGTCCGTCGATCACCGCGCGGGCCTGCTTGCCCGCCCCCCCATGCGACATCCGAATCGTAACACCCTGGCCGCTCGATTCCCGCCAGTGCTGGATGAAGGCCTGATTGAACTCTTTGTAAAACTCCCGGGTGGGGTCGTAAGAAACGTTGAGCATCTCTACAATGCCCTGGGCGGCTGCTCCCGAACTGCCGTTCTCCCCGGGTCCGGTCGAGCCGCAACCGGCCGCACCAAGCAGGCTCCCCACCAGCATCATCGTGGTCCAGGATACGATCGACGCTGAGCGTGACTTCGCTGCTTCCATGAAACGAGTCCTTCCGGTCTGAAGAAAGGTTTCCCACTGCGGGGTCTCCCGCGGTGGACAACCGCCCCATCTGGCACCAGCAAATCGTATGCCAACAGACCCAGAGGCACGTATTCCGCGGTTCTGTGCCGGTCTGCGTCCACTCAGACGCCTTGCTGCCGGCGATTCCGTGAAATAAGAAGGAAGGCGAACGCGTCATATGACGGATTATCCGTCTTATATCACGGATAGCCCCGCCGGGCCCGAAGATGCCGGCGGGGGCCCCTGCCTCTCGGACGGTCACTGCCGGCCCGTGTGGACCTCCACAACCGACAATCCGCCGTGCCGGCGGCCGCTAATCACCGTTGCGCGGCCGACAAACACGTTTAGCCCGTATTGTGTCACTT
>CAZUAM010000977.1:0-1567 GCA_964618095.1 uncultured Planctomycetaceae bacterium
CGACAAACGTGCGGCAATGCGCAGTCGCCGACAGAGTCGCCTCCCACAACTTATTTTTCGGCCGTCCCCAAGTACGCGTTCCGCGGGCGGCAAGCCCGCCGCTGGGCGCCGCATCACATTCCCTCAAGCGGCGGTGGCGGGCAGGCCACTCCCGCGGCCCAGGCCGTCAGGTCGGGTCTCTCAGCCCGCCAAGATACAATACGCCGAAACCAACTGAGGACGTGGCGACTTCCCCATCCCGTTCAACTGCAATTGTATACGAGATTCGTCGTGTTCTTGCAGCGCCAAAGTACGCCAATTGCAGCAAAACGATACAGTCCCGGCGGCCAACCGCCAGCGGGTGGCCGTGATCTGAGGAAGCTGGCTCTGCTTTTCTAACTCGTTGCGGGAAAACCACTTACATCAGGGGATCGGCCCTGCCGGATCGGAAGCGATGCGACTGGCACGTGGAATGCATCATAAAAAGGGCAAGTGGATGCAGACTTCCACTCTAACTAGCTGGCCCGTGGGGCCCCTGACGGAACACGACCAGGCGGTTGCCTTGCCCTTACCGCTTGGTAGGCCACTGCGTAATGTGGCACGTCAGGGGCCCCAACTTTTTGCGCCAAAGGGCGAAGACCCACCCAGTGTGGGTAATTAACGCCCAGGAGGTAGCGTTCGGCACGGCCTGCTGCGAACTGCTCACTCCGCTGTCAGCTTCCCCATTGTGCCCCCCTTTTTCGCGTTGATAAGCTACACTTCCATCGGGTGGGGCTCCGTTTCGAGGCGGATCGTTTGCACCGAAACAGGGGAGGTCCGCAGCAGCATGCCTGAAGAAACAAATCAAAACAAGCGAAACCAGGAAGCCGAAACGGCTGCGGAGGAAGAGCAGCCGCAGACCTCGGGCAAGCTGGCTTCGTGGCGGCGTTTCCTGGCTGCAAAGTGGATCGCGATCGTGATCGTGGCGTCGATCGTGATTCACGGGATCGGCTTCGCGTATTTTCGGTTGGCGAACAATTCACCTCTGGCGACGAGTAGTCCTGAGGTCAGCCTGGGGGTCTATCGGTTCAAGGCCGACAAGGAGGACATGGGCCGGATCGCCAGCGCGGAGTTTTCACTGCACATCGCCTTGTTGGAGCACGTCGATCGGGTGGCCCGACGCCGCCTGGAGGCCCACCGGTTCCGAGTCCAACAAGACGTCGAAGAGCTGCTCCGACGGGCACACGGCGAAGACTTCGACAAAGCGAATCTCGGCGAGCTGAAGCGGCTGTTGCAGGAGCAGATCAACGAGACCCTGGGAATGCGGGCGATTGCCGACGTGATCATCACCGATCTGAGACTCCAGCACAGCGACGCGGATCTCGGATTGGCGACCGATACGGCCGAATCGGTGCCCTGGGTGGAGAAGCCCTCGGGTTGACGTCCCGGGGTCGTTTTTCTTCGCGGCTGGCGGCACTGGCTCATCGGCATCCAGATGACCTGTTTACGCCTTGGTTGCATCCACGAACCGTAAGACGGACTTGCAAGTCCGTCTTTTGTCCACCTGGTTCCCAAGACGGAACGCAAGCTGTCGCAAAAGACCTTGAAG
>CAZUAM010000978.1:0-1564 GCA_964618095.1 uncultured Planctomycetaceae bacterium
TGCCCAGTGGGTGGGCCGGGAGATCAGCGAGGAGCATCCGGTGCTCGACGCCCGGCTGCCCAACGGCTCGCGGGTCCACGCCGTGATCCCGCCCAGCGCCCGGACCGGGATCTATCTGACGATCCGCAAGTTTTCCCGCGAGGTGCTGACCTTCGAGGACCTGATCCGTTTCGGGAGCCTCTCGGAGGCGGTCCAGGAGTTTTTGGAGATCTGCGTCCGGCTGCGGAAGAATATCTTGATATCCGGCGGGACGGGGACCGGGAAGACCGTGTTGTTGGGGGCCATCTCCCGGGCCGTTCCCGAGGAAGAGCGGATCGTGGTGATCGAGGACACCTCGGAGCTGCGGCTGATCCAGCGGCACTGCCTGTACCTGGAGGCCCGGCACGCCGACCGGCGGGGGCGGGGGGCGTTGAACATCCGGGAGTTGTTCGTCAACTCGCTGCGGATGCGGCCCGATCGGATCATCGTGGGCGAGGTCCGCGGCGGGGAGGCCCTGGACCTGATCCAGTCGATGATCAGCGGTCACGACGGGTCGCTGTCCACGGTCCACGCCAACTCGGCGCTGGACGCCCTGATCCGGCTGGAGACCCTCTCGCTGATGTCGGACGTGGAGATTCCGGTCTACGTGGCCCGGGCCCAGGTGGCCTCCGCGATTGACTTAATTGTGCAGATTGCCCGGTTTACGGAGGACGGATCACGAAAGATCACCCGAATCACGGAGGCCCGGGGGCTGGACGACAATAATCAGTACCAGATGTGTGATCTATACGTTTCCCGGCTGCGGGGCAAGACGCCCGAGGGCCGGCTGATCGCCGAGCTGGAGCCGACGGGCCGGCAGCCGTCGTTCTCCAGGGAGCCGCACGCGAAAGGGCTGGCGGACCGAATCCGGCTGACCGGGCCGATGTGGTCGGAAGGGGAATAAGTTGCTTCTGCCTCTGAGAGACCAAAAGGGCGGGTGGATCTTGTCTTTGTCCCCCCTGAAGTAGGGCCCGGGGCCCGATTTTTTCGTTGAACAAAGCGGCCAAATATGCGAAGATCAAGGGAGAATCGGTCCCGGCGCAAGTCGGGCGGACTTCGGGGGACCGAATCGAGCCGCCGGGCCGGCCTGGCCACGTTGGACTACGTGTTGATTCTGGGTGTCGTGCTGCCGTGGGTGGCCTTTATTATGTGGATCGGCCCCCGGATCATCCGCCTGGCTTATCAGATGGTCTGTGTGCTGGTGTCGTGGCCGTTTATGTGAACTCGATCACGAGCAGAAGCGATTTCTTCGTCATAGGAGCAGAGTTATGCCGCAGCCGTCACTGCTGAGCCTTTTGCGGGAGGTCCACCAGGATGAGGGAGGTACGGTCAGCTTGGAGACGGTCCTGATCATCGGGGCAATTGCCCTGCCAGTCTTGATTTTCCTGCTGAGGTTCGGCTGGCCCATGATCAAGGCGTACTTCCTGCGAGGAATGGAAGACCTGGAAGAGGGCACTCGGGACGCAGGTCTCCCGGGATAGCCGCCCGGAATGCCAATGCTGGCCACGGTTCTGTTGCTGGGGTTGCTGCTGGTTGCCACGGTGAC
>CAZUAM010000979.1:0-1561 GCA_964618095.1 uncultured Planctomycetaceae bacterium
CTTCCTGCCCGGCGGCAGCGGACGGAGGTTCCAGGTCCCGGTGGCCGAGTGGCTCCCCATCCGTCGCGCCCGGGAACAACCCCGGGCAATCGCGCCGGGCCAGTTGCAGGTCCGCAGCGAGAAACGGATCGACGGCTACCTGCTCGAAGGCTACATCCCCGCCGAGGCCCTGACCGGCTTCGATCCCCAGGAGCATCCCCGGCTGGGTTTCAACTACGCGGTGATCGACCGCGAGCTGGGCGAGCAGACCCTCAGCGCCGGCAGCCCGATGCCCTATCAGGAGGACCCCAGCCTCTGGGCGACGCTGGAGTTGGCCAGCGATGAGGCGTGAGGGGCGAGGGGTGGCGACTTCAGTCGCCACCTATTCCCGAAACGGACGACTCATGGCCAGACTACGGGGCGCCTTCGATCACCGCCAGACGCTGTCCGACACGCAGCGGCTCATCTTCGGCCACCAGCGTCTCGACCAACCGGCCGTCGGCGGGGGCGGGCAGATCGACCGTGGCCGCCCCGGCCAGGACCTCGAGCACTTGGTCGCCCGCCTCCACCCGGCTCCCTTCCTCGATCAGCCACAGGCTGACCACAATCGGCTGATCGTCGATCCCCAACTCCGGCAGGATGAGGTAATGACGCGACATGCGAGGGGCTAGGGGTGAGGGGTGGCGACTTCAGTCGCCACCATCTTCCGGGCGTGGTAGCTGGAGCGCACAAACGGCCCGCTGGCCACCTGCTCGAACCCCAGGCCGCGGGCGAACCGGCCCAACTCGTCGAACTCCTCCGGCGGCAGGTAGCGGACCACCAGCAACTGGGCCGGCGACGGCCGGAGGTATTGCCCGAGGGTGAGCATCCGACAGCCGGCGTCCGCAAGATCGGCCAGCGTGTCGAGCAGCTCCCCGGTCGTCTCGCCCAGCCCGAGCATCAGGCCCGTCTTGAGCCTGATCGCCGGGTTCCGCCGCCCGATCCGGCGGAAGATCTCCAGCGTCCGGCGATAGTCGGCCTGGCGGCCGCGGACGGAGGAGTACAGTCGAGGCACGGTTTCCGTGTTGTGATTAAAAACCTCCGGCGCCGCCTCGATCAGCCGGTCGACCGCCGCGGCGTTGCCGGCAAAATCGGAGGGCAGCACCTCGACCGTCGCGTCACAGGCCTCGCGCACGGCCGCAACTGTGCGACAAAAATGCTCGGCGCCTCCGTCGGGCAGATCGTCTCGGGTGACGCACGTGACGACCACGTGCCGCAGCCCCAATTGCCGAGCGGCCTCGGCCACCCGCCGCGGCTCGTCCGGATCGACCGGCCGCGGCCTGCCCTTCGCCACGCTGCAAAACCGGCATCCCCGCGTGCACACCTCGCCCAGGATCATGAACGTGACCGTCTTCTCCGCGTAGCACTCCATCCGGTTGGGACACCGGGCGTGCTCGCAGACGGTCTGGAGTCCCAACTCGCCGATCAGCCGGGCGGTGAAGTGGCCGGCGTTGCCCTTGGGTACGTTCCGCTTCAGCCACCGGGGAAGGGATTGGGGATTGGGGATTGGGGATTGGGGATTGGGGATTGGGGATTGGGGATT
>CAZUAM010000980.1:0-1558 GCA_964618095.1 uncultured Planctomycetaceae bacterium
TTCGATGCCCAAAAAGGACGGCCGTCCGATTTACACGCCGACCCCGCCCCAGCCGTGGGACCGTCAGTACGAGCCGGAAAAGAAGGGAAAGAAGAAGTAATGCCCGGCGGCGGGGGCGACTTCTAGCCTGGTCCCCAAACTCCGGTTTGGGAACCGTGATCGGCACGGCTTGACCTGCGCGTCAACAGAACTGGGCTCTCTCGGAGGAAAGAAAACGATGGCTGCTGCGACGTGCCAGACGATGTGGAAAGTGGTCGGCTCTTTCGCCGCTGCGCTGTGGGTCGCGGCGCTGGTGATACGGCCGGCCACGGCGGGTGCCGTCGAGCGGCCGAACATTCTATTCTTATTCAGCGACGACCAGCGGGCCGACACGATCGGCACGCTGGGAAACCCGCACATTCAAACACCCCACTTGGACCGGCTTGCGGATAACGGGTTTGTGTTCCACGACGTCTATTGTCAGGGATCGACATCCGCCGCGGTCTGCGCGCCCAGTCGGGCGATGCTGATCACCGGCCGAACGCTGTTTCACATTCCCACGCGAGTTGCCGTGCCCTGGACGGTCGACGAAGCCGAGCAGGGCCGGTCTCCCTACGTCACGTTGCCTGAAACGCTGCGACAGGCGGGCTACGCAACCTTCGGCACCGGCAAGTGGCACAATGGTGAGCGCTTGTTCGCCAAAGGATTCACCCACGGCGGGAACATCTTCTTCGGCGGCATGTCGAAGCATACGGAAGTCCCGATCCAGGACTTCGATCCGACCGGCGTGTACGACAAGAGTCGCGCACGGATCGGCCAAAAGTTCTCCAGCGAACTGTTCGCCGACGCGGCGGTCGACTTCCTGAAGACCTATCGGGACGATCGGCCGTTCTTCATGTTCGTTGCGTTCACCGCTCCACACGATCCCCGCACGCCGCCGGGCGAGTACGCCACAATGTACGACCCGGCGTCGCTGCCGCTGCCGGCCAATTACCTGCCGCTTCATCCGTTTAACAACGGCGACATGACCGGCCGCGACGAAAAGACGGCCCCCTGGCCCCGCACCCCGGAGGCCGTCCGCCAGGCCCTGGCCGCCTACTACGGCATGATCAGTCACATGGACGCCCAGATCGGCCGCATCCTGGACGCCTTGGCCCAGTCGGGCCGCGCCGGCGAGACGATCATCGTTTTCTCGTCCGACCACGGCCTGGCCATCGGCAGTCATGGCCTGATGGGCAAGCAAAACCTCTACGAGCACAGCATGGGCGCCCCGCTGGTGATTACCGGTCCCGGCGTGCCCGCACAAAGTGGCTCCCACGCGCTCTGCTACCTGCTGGACCTCTTCCCAACCTTCTGCGATCTGGTCGGCGTGCCAATCCCGGACTCGGTCGAGGGCGAGAGCCTGGTTCCCGTGATCCGCGGCGAGCGAACGCAAGTTCGCGATTCGCTGTTTACCGCGTATCGCGACGTTCAGCGCACGGTCCGCACGGAGCGTTGGAAGCTGATCCGCTACACCCAGATCAATAAGACCCAACTGTTCGACCTGGCCTCCGATCCGGCCGAGCTTGCCAACCTGGCC
>CAZUAM010000981.1:0-1550 GCA_964618095.1 uncultured Planctomycetaceae bacterium
GCCTACGTCGACCTCCACGAGGTGTCCGGCCGCAAGGAGCGGGTGGACCAGAACCACGTGAAATACTTCCTCGACCTGAAGCCCGGCGAGAA
Source organism: uncultured Planctomycetaceae bacterium (assembly GCA_964618095.1). GTDB lineage: Bacteria > Planctomycetota > Planctomycetia > Pirellulales > Thermoguttaceae > CAZUAM01. The sequence continues at coordinate 93 of CAZUAM010000981.1, forward strand.
GCGGCTGGTGACCTACAGCGTGACCTACAAGCGCCGCAAGGTGGGCCCGGAATTGAACGGCTACAAGAGACGCGAGCCGCTGTAATCCCGTGAAACACCGCGACCACTGGTCGCGGCTTTACAGGGGGATACGAACACTGAGAAACAAATAGCCGGGGGACAACGTCCCGCGGGGTGTCGTCCCGCGGGGTGTCGTCCCGCGGGGCGTTGCCCCCCGGCTATGGCGACGCCCGTGAAGAACACGAACCCGACGTCCTCGAATGGAAAGGAAGATACGATGAGAACCGCGATCACCGCCGCCGTGACTGCCGCAGGGCTGTTTATGATCGGCACCGCGGCCGAGGCCCGCATCAAGCTGACCACCCTGCCGGAACGCGAGACCGTCCGGGTGGACATCCAAAACGGCCGCTTCACGCTGGTGGAAGAGGAGCGGACGGTCAACCTCCAACAGGGCCGCAACCAGGTCGATTTCTCCTGGGCCAACATCTCGATCGACAAGGACTCGATCGTGTTTCGGGTGATCCGGGCCGACGGGGAGGTCAACGTCCTGAACACGAATTATCCGCCCAACGAAAACGCCCTCTACTGGGCCGTCAGCGCCGAGAAGGCCGGGCCGGCGGTGATCCGCATCTCGTACCTGATCGGCAACATGGCGGCCGGACCCAGCTACCAGGGGATCGTCGAGAACGACGAGAAAAAGCTCCTGATGCAGGTCTACATGACGGTCACCAACACCTCGGGCGAGAGTTTCGGCCAGTGCACGGTCCAGCCCGGGGTGGGCAAGACCACGGTCCGCCGGTTCAACAACGGCGAGCGGAAGCGGATGCTGGCGGCCAAGTTTGCCGAGGTGCCGATCCAGAAGCGATACGTCTTCGACGCCAAGATCGACCAGAAGCGGACCCGGATGTACTACCGGCTCACCAACGACAAGGAGAGCCGGATGGGCGAGTTCCCCTTGCCCTACGGCAAGGTGCGGCTGTTCATCAAGGAGCCCAAGTCCGACGGCGACGAGGTCCGCAGCCAGGCCTTTTTGGGCGAGGACTGGGCAAAGTACACACCGCTGTTTGCCCCGTTGGATTTGTACGTGGGGGTGGCCCAGGACGTGAAGGTGGAGCGGTTCCAGATGCAGCCGGAAGGGGGCCCGAAGAAGAGCTTCGACGAGCTGACCTGTCCGCGGTTTACGATCGACGGGAAGGAGAGCGTGACGAAGCCCAAGTTCCGTCACCTGCGGACGCGGTTTCGTTACCGGCTGCAAAACTTCAAGACCGACAACGGCGAGCCGGTGACGGTCCCCTTGACGATCCAGGAGCACGTCGACGGTGAGTGGATTATCGAGAAGGTGGTCTTGAAGGAGCTTGAAGGCGAGCGGAACGAGCAGGTGGAGAAGGAGATCCCGCACGCGGAGCTGTTCAAGATCAAGCGGATCGACGTGGGCAACGCCGAGTTCGAGATGCAGCT
>CAZUAM010000982.1:0-1539 GCA_964618095.1 uncultured Planctomycetaceae bacterium
GATCAGGATGATACACGGCACGTACGGGTCGCCAAAGACCTTTTGCAGCGCTTCGAGCAACGCTTCCTTCATGTCACCATCCCAGCCAGCCGCGCGGTAGCGGCACGCGCAATCCAACGGCGAACACTTGATACGTCAAGGGCACCAGCACGACGGCGACCGCGATGGCAGTGGGCCATCTGGTGCCCAGCCGCAGCAAGAGGAGTACCAAGAGCACACCGGCGGTCAGCACGAATCCGGCCCACTCCGCAAGGGCGAGGTAGACGACTACCCACGCCAGGACTTCCACCACGCGAATCAAGCCCTGTCGGGAGATGGCTTCGACGTCGGGTGTCCGCTTCAAGTTGCCCGTGACTGCCAGGCACCCGCCCACGACCAGCAGCAGCACGGCCAGGACCGAGGGGAAGAAGTAGGGGCCGAACTGCGTTGTCCGTATCGATTGGAAGTCCTCGCTTCCGAGCATCTCGCCAAACCACGCGTCCCCTTTGTCGAGCGACTTGGCAAACTCCTCCGGCGGCTTCCAGGTGATGTTGAAGGCCCGCCGGCTCATCAACTGGCGAAACTGCTCATCTTCGACCACCCGCTCCAGCCCGGCCGCGAGTCGATCGACGATTGCGGGCGGTGTCCCCTTGGGCAAGGCGATCCCGCGCCAGCCGGCCGTTGCACAATCCAACCCCTGCTCCTTGAACGTGGGCACGTCGGGAAACTGGGGCACGCGCTTCTCGGCCATCACGGCCAGGCATCGCAGACTCCCGTCCTTCAGTTGTGAGTAGGCTTCGGGCAGGCTGCAACACACAAAGTCCAGGTTGCCGCCCATGAGTTCCTGCAACGAAGGCGCCGCGCCGTTCATCCCGCTCCAGTGCACGTCGGCAGGTTTCAGCCCCACGGCCAGCAGCCACTCGGCAAGCCCCAGGTGCCAGATGCCGCCGTCGACCGTGCCCGAGGCACTGAGCCGGCCGGGCTTGGCGCGGATCGCCTCCTCCAGATCCTTCAGATCCTGCCAAGGCGAATCGGCCGGTACGAAAACAGCCGTGGCGTCGGTGTTCAACAGCGCCACCGGTTCGAAATCCTTGTGCGAAACGTTCGTCAGGCCCCGGTGGTGCAGCATGTGGATCTCGATGGTGATCATCGTCAGCGTGTAGCCGTCGGGCTTCGCCAGCGCCCCGCGGGTGTGGCCGGTCACGCCCGCTCCGCCGGTGGCGTTGATCACGTTGACGGGCACGCCCAATTCCTGCTCCAACAGGCCGGCCACCTGGCGGGAAACCTGGTCGGTGCCGCCGCCGGCCGCCCAGGGGCAGATCAGGAAAATGGGTCGGTTCGGATAGCCTCGCTCCGGACGGCAGCCGCCCAGCCCAAGTGCCACGATCAATATCACGAACACGCCCACGGTTCGAGACGCGAAGCTCGGCCGTTCCCTGGTTCCCAAGCTCCAGCTTGGGAGCCAAGTGGCGGCGGCAGGTGGCCGGGCAGGGGCGGTTCCCAATCTGGAGCTTGGGAACCAGATGGATTTTACATTACTGAGTGTGAATAAACATAGTG
>CAZUAM010000983.1:0-1538 GCA_964618095.1 uncultured Planctomycetaceae bacterium
TCCCTACTGACGTGTGCCACGGCCGTGTCGGACGTGCAGGTCTTCTGCTGCTACCGGGCACGGCGGAGACGGCCGTGGCACACAAGTTCTAGCTCTCTGTCGGGTCGTTGACTTTAATTGACCGGTGCCACGGGCATCTTGCCTGTGCATCCTACCTGCAAACGTCCGGCAGCCCGCGAGGAGTTCCACCCAAACGGGGGAAACCACCGGCGTTTTCCGCAATGCCGGCTCAGAAAGGTGGCCAACCATTGACTCCCCCGTCGGGGTAGACTATAAGAAATCAAGGGCTTTTCCAGGCTGCCGGACGGACGCGATCAAACAAATCCCGATCGGCGGCTACCCTGGTCCTCGTGGGCTTGTCCGGGACCGATTCACTGGTATCCTGCCATGAACGAGCTGATTGGGACCTCCAACTGGGCGCGCGGCGTCCGCCGATCGGTCGAGCAGGTGGCCGGTTGCGGCTCCAGCGTGCTGATCGTGGGTCCCAGCGGGACGGGCAAGGAGTTGATCGCCCAGGCGATTCACCGCCACAGTCCGCGCTCCGGGGCCCCCTTTGTGGCGGTGGATTGCACCTCGATTCCGCCGAGTCTGTTTCCCAGCCAGCTCTTCGGGCACGTGAAGGGGGCGTTTTCGGGCGCCGGCTGTAGCACCCTGGGAAGTTTCCGCGCCGCCGACGGCGGGACGGTCTTTCTCGACGAGATCGGCGAGCTCTACCCCGAGCTACAGGCCCAGTTGTTGCGGGTGATCCAAGAGCGGGCGGTGATCCCGGTGGGTAGCCATCACAGTATCCCTATCGACGTGCGGATCATCGCGGCCACCAGCCGCCAGCTTGCCGGGGAGGTGGATGCCGGCCGATTTCGGCTGGACCTCTACTATCGCCTCAACGTAGTGAAAATCGAGACCATGCCGCTGCGGGATCGCCCCGAAGACATCGAGCCGCTCTGCCGCTTTTTCCTCGACCGATTGTCGATCGAGAACGGGCTTCCGCAAAAGCGGCTTGCGCCCTCGGCGATTCGCGTCCTCTCGGGGTGCGACTGGCCGGGCAACGTCCGCCAGTTGCAGAACGTGCTGGAGCGAGTCGTGGTGTTCACCCGGCCCGAAGAAATCACCGACAAGCACGTCCTGCGGCTCATCGAGCCGGAGGCCTCCGGTGTTGTGGCCGGTCTCCGGACCGAGCCGCGAAACCTGCGTGTGGGGTCCGCAGACCCGCGCACAACGGCCCCTGGCTCAGCCGGTCGGCGACAAGCAGGTGGGGCCTCACATGCCGGGCACGATCTCGACTCGTGGCCCACCTTGGCGGAGTCCGAACGCCGGCTGATCGAAGAGACACTCCAGCGGACGTTCTACAACCAAAGCGCGGCGGCCCGGCTGTTGGACATCGACCGGCGGTTGCTGGCCCGCAAGATCCGCAAGCATGGGATCACGGTCCCTTCGCCCCGCCAGCGTCACCGCGCCCGCAGCGCGTAGACGCGCCGAGCGAGCCCGGCCGCTAAACGTCCGCCGTCCGCTTTCCACCTTCCGCCTTTGCCTTGCTCCTT
>CAZUAM010000984.1:0-1526 GCA_964618095.1 uncultured Planctomycetaceae bacterium
TATTAGTGGAAAAAGGGCGGGCGAGACCGGCGGCTTGCCGGCCAGTCTGTGGGGCGTCGACTCCCTTTCGCCGGCGCACTGGCTAACGAGCACCGAGTGCCAGCCGCGCGTCAAAGCCGCCGTCGTCACTGGCTTGGCTTCACGTCATCCACCGATCCCAGCAGGTCGATCCCATCGAACAGCGCCGTGCCGCCCATGGCGGTCGGGGCCAAAAACGCTTCCGCCGCGGCGGCCACCGCTAAACTCCGCCTTCCTGCCTTCGGCAGGAGCGCCGGGCAAGCCCGGCTGCTAAACGCACCTTTCCGGCTTAGGTCGCCGTGGCGGGGGCCGCCGCCCCTTCAACAGCCGGTGGTGTCCTGCTATGCTGTGCGGTAAAGTGAAGTAGGTTATGCTTCAGCATATCGGCGAGTCAGACCTGGCACGCACTCGTTGTGGCGTCATGCTGAAGCATGACCTACCTGGCTATGCTGTGTGGTAGTGGGGATAGACGTCGATGAACGCAGGTTACCACGAAGAAGACTATCGCCGGATGGTTGAGGACCTCGGGCCGACGCACTTCCTGCCGGGCTCCAGCGTCGAGGTCGTCCGCCGGCTTGACCGGTCTGGCCCGCCGAAACACGTTCTGTTCGACTTCGACGGCACCTTGAGCCTGATCCGCCAGGGGTGGCCGGAGGTGATGGTGCCGATGATGGTCGAGGTGCTTGAGGCCACCGGCACGGAGGAATCGCCCGAGGCCCTCCACGACCTGGTCTTCGAGTTCGTGATGCAGCTTAACGGCAAGCAGACCATCTACCAGATGATCCGCCTGGCCGAGGAGGTCCGCCGGCGGGGCGGCCGTCCGGAGGAACCGCTGCGGTACAAGCAGGTCTATCACGACCGGCTGATGGAACGGATCTCCGGCCGCCGCGAGGCGCTGCGCTGCGGCCGCAGGACGCCCGAAGAGATGCTCGTCCCCTACTCGCTGGAGATCCTCGAGGAGTTCCGCCGGCGGGACGTCGCGCTGTACGTGGCCAGCGGGACCGACGAGCGGTACGTGCTCGACGAGGCCCGGCTGTTGCGGCTCGACGAATACTTCGGCCGGCACATCTACGGGGCGCTCGACGACTACACGACCTTCTCCAAGGCCAAGGTGATCGGGCGGATCCTCGAAGAGAACCGGGTGGAGGGGGCGTCGCTGCTGGGTTTCGGGGACGGGTACGTCGAGATCCGGAACGTCAAGTCGGCCGGCGGCACCGCGGTGGCGGTGGCCAGCGACGAGGCCGGCCGCAGCGGCAGGCCCGACGCCTGGAAACGGGATCGGCTGATCGGCGTGGGGGCCGATCTGGTGATCCCCGACTTCCGGGACTGGCAAGTGTTGCTGCGATATCTGTGGGGTGAGGCAGACACGCCGGGCGAGCCCGGCGGTTAAACGGGCGGTGCAGGGGGGCTAAATGCAATACCGTTCAATCAACTGCAATATCAAGAAGGATCAAGTGGCACCGGCGTCTCGCCGGTGTGACGGAACCTATGGCAGTGCTGTCACTTAT
>CAZUAM010000985.1:0-1519 GCA_964618095.1 uncultured Planctomycetaceae bacterium
CCAACTCACCAAAACGCCATGAATTCACCCACAGATTCTGGCGAAGACCCGAAAATGTAAGTGTACGACGGCCCAACAAGGCGTGCAAGTAGTTGCGAGAGGACGCCAGCCTTGGCAATTCCGGCAGTGGCTGACCCCGGCCGGACAATTCAACCCATCTCGCGCATGATCTTGATGGCCAGCTCGAAGTTGGCTTCAGCGTAGACTTCGGCGACCATGCCCAGACTGTTGCCGAGCACGGCAGCAGCGCCTTCGACTCCGTACCTCTTTCGGACTTTGGTCGCACACGTGTGCCGCAATTGATTGGGGGCCCAGGGCGGTATGTCTGTTCGCTTGCAGGCCCTCCTGACGGCGGTCTCGTATCCGGTCTTTGTGTACTGATCGCCAGGCGACCTCTTGGGCGCCTGTTTCATTTTCCGGAGCCGTTCGCTCGGTGTCGGTCGGGTCTTGCGACGTCGAACTCGCTCGGAACGCACTGCGGCAACAGCTTCCTTCGGACTAAACACGTAAGCTTCTACGTGGTCTTGCTTCAGGAACGGCTGGAGGATGTCCTGAGCCTTGGGCCCGATGGCTACCCGCCTGACGTGCCCGTGGTGCTCGGTCTTGTGGGTCCAGGGTGTGTAAACCCACACATCACTCGCCATATCGAGGTCGCATGTCCGCATGTTTCGAACGTCCTGCGGACGCATCCCTGTGAGCTCCTGGATCTGAATCATGACGCGAACCGGGACAGTGACATGCGGCAAGACGGCCGCTACGTGCGCCACCGGAACCGGCTTCACCGGTTCTGTCTCGCGCGCACCTGAACGACCGCGGCGTAACCCATCAACCGCCATCAGACCAGCGTAGATCTCAGGCGGCACGAGTCGTTTCCTTGATGCCCAGCGGAACATCCGCTTGATCCGGCTGACCCGGGCGTTGATCACCTTGCGTGACAGGCCTGCCCGGATCATTTCCTCTTGTATCAGTTCGAGTGCGTCGGGGCCGAATTCGCTGCCCAGAGAGCAACCGTACAACCTGCGCAGCGGGCGAAGGGCTGCTCGGATGTTATCTATCTCGCCGGTTGGTTCACCGTTTTTCCGGTAGTAGCCGACTGCGAAGTGCCAGTAGGCCAGGACCAGTTCATTGATCGAGACTCCCTTGCCATCCGTTTGGTGGGTAGATGACGAGGATAGGCTCCCGGGGGATGCCTGGCCGTTGCACAGCCACTCGGCGATCAGACGGCGATACCTCTCCCGGCTTTCCGGGGTGCCGTGCTTGCCGAGGTAGGTTCGGCAGCCGCTGATTTGGACGAGCGCTTGGCCACTGGCCTTGTGAAGCCGGTATTTCGGGATGCGTACAGACATGCGACAGTGCTCCTTTCGGTCGAAAAGGGGTAGTCTTACCCCTTTCTCAACGACCTCTGGGCCGCACTGTCCGACGCAGACAGGTATCCTAACTCCAGGATTCGGCAGTATTTACGTTAAGAGCGGGAGACGGGATTCGAACCCGCGACGTCCAGCTTGGGAAGCTAGCACTC
>CAZUAM010000986.1:0-1514 GCA_964618095.1 uncultured Planctomycetaceae bacterium
ACCAAACGCGCAACAATACAACCTGCACCGACTTAGAGTTTTTCCTCAGCCCAGTATGAGGGTGGGATCCCGAAGTTCATCCAGGACTGCCTCGAAGCGGTGTTTACCCGGCTGCCGCTGTGGGACAACTACTTCTGGCGAGTCTATATGACGGGCAGCTACTTGCCCCAGTGCTGCCCGGAATACCTCAAGCCCCATAACTTCCGGCGGCTAAAAGCCGGCCTGGCCGAGCGTGTCAGCGTACACACCGACTCGGTGCAGGGGTTTTTGGAGCGACACCCCGGGCCGATCTCCCGCTTCGTTCTGTTGGACCACATGGACTGGCTCGCGGGGCGCCGGTTCCCGCTGCTGGAGGCCGAATGGCAGGCGATCGTCGACCGGGCCGCGCCCGATGCCCGCCTGATCTGGCGAAGCGCCGGTCTGCGGACGGAGTTTGTGAATCGGGCGCGGGTGCGGCTGGGCGGCCGCACTCGGCAGGTCGGCAAACTATTGCACTACCACCGGGAGTGGGCCGCCGAGCTGCACCGAAAGTGCCGCGTCCAGATCTACGGCAGCTTCCACATCGCCGATCTGGCGGCCTCGGCTGCGCCGGCTCCGCCGGGCCCGCCCGGGCGTCTCAGCCACGTCGAGCAATCAGGACCACCTGGCGATCGGCAGGATGCCCGGCCCGCAGTCTTCAGCCTTTGCGGAACACGGTGACTCTCATGCAGCTTCCTGCGGACCTGAAGACTTTCTACCACCTGATCCTCAAACCCGTCCGCGGCTCGAACCACGCCGCGCGGATGGAGAGCTTCTACGCCGGCCAGGCCGAGGGCTACGACCGTTTTCGCCGGCTGCTGCTGCCCGGCCGCCGCGAGTTATGGGAGGCGATCGAGACACCGGCGGGCGGAATTTGGGTCGACATGGGCGGCGGGACCGGCGCCAACCTGGAATACTTCGGCCCGCGGATCGGCGATCTGGCCAGGCTCTACCTCGTCGACCTCTCGCCTTCCATGCTGGGGGTCGCCCGCCAACGGATTCGCCGGCGCGGCTGGCAGAACGTCGAAACCGTCCAGGCCGATGCCAGCGGTTACCGCCCGGCCGAGGACGCGGCCGACGTGGTCACCTTTTCCTATTCGCTGACCATGATCCCCGACTGGTTCGCCGCGATCGAGAACGCCCTGGCGATTCTGAAGCCGGGCGGCCGGATCGGGGTCGCCGACTTCTATATCGCACCAAGATTCCCGGCCGACGGCCGGGCCCGTCACTCCTGGTTCACCCGCTTGTTCTGGCCTCTCTGGTTCGCCGCATACGGCGTCTTTCCTTCGCGGGATCACGTGCCGTTCCTGCACCGCCACTTCGACCCGGTTCATTTTACGGAGAATCGGGCGAAGGTGCCCTGCGTGCCTCTGGTGCGGGTCCCGTATTACACCTTCGTGGGGCGGAAGCGGGCCGAGCCGCGATAACATACAACGATCCGACAAAAAGCTAGAAGCGCGGCTCAAATCGCTGCTGACGTGTGCCACGGCCGTGTC
>CAZUAM010000987.1:0-1504 GCA_964618095.1 uncultured Planctomycetaceae bacterium
ACCGTCCTCCGCCGGATGCCGTTCCCCCAGCCAACAAACCGCCGGACCTTCTGAATATACCGCGTCAAGGCAAGGCGGGCCACCCGAGATCTCAGCGGCGGGCGCAGCAGCGGGTTCCCACGCGCGGTCTCGGCCCGGCCAGTGCGGTCCAGGGAGCCCCCGCTTGGCCTGGCTCCTTGCGGAGAGGGTCGCCCAGCGCCCGCTCGGCTCTGCGGCCGCCCCGCGCCTTTGTCCGATTCCCGGAATCGGTTCAAGCCGCGCGGGCCAAATACCGACTATAGGGGGGGCGGGGCGCATACTACCTGCCTATCAAAAAACCCCGTCCCCTCCCCCGGCTGGGGGGGTGAGGGGCCGGGGGTGAGGGGTTTTCGGATAGGCTCTAAATCTACCCGTCCATAAACGTCGGCCGTGCCAAAACCATGTCCGGTCAACAGCCCAAAGTGGCGGTCGTCATCCCCACCTTCAATCGCCGGCCCCACCTCGCTGTGGCCGTCGATTCGGTCCTGGCGCAGAGCTATCCCCGGGTGGAGTGCGTGGTCGTGGACGACGCGTCGACCGACGGCACCGCGGCCGAAGTGCGCCGTGTCTATGGCCGGCGGGTTCGACTGATCGTGCAGCCGGAGAACCGGGAGAAATCGGCCGCCCGAAACACCGGGATCCGCGCCACCGACGCCGAGTACGTCTGCATGTTGGATTCGGACGACGTCCTGACCGTCCATTCCGTCGAAGACCGCGTGCGGCTGTTTCTCGACGATCCCGGCTTCTCGGGCGTCGCCTACGGGCTTGCCGACCGGGGCAAGAGACGCCTGAATCCGAAACCGGAGGCCTTCGCCAAGCGAGGGCTTCAGGGCGACGTGCTCCACCGCTTCATCGAACGGCCGTTCATCCTCAACAACGACTATCTCCTTTCGCGCCAGAACATGCTGAAGTTTGGCATGTACAAGGAGGACCTGACGAATCGGGAAGACGTCGAGCTGCTGATCCGGCTTGCGGCGCACCTGGAATTCCGCTTCTGCGGCTCGTACGTCGCCCGAGTCCGGCGAGTAGACCTCTCGGCCGGGTCCAATCATGCCCAATACATCCGTCAGGGACCACGCATGATTGCTCACCTGCGCGAAGACGCATTTGTCGCCGGGCGTCTGGGGGATCGGCTGGACTGGCTGGAGTGGCAGGAACTCGTGGAACTGGCCCGGACCCATTACAAAGCCCGCCAGTTCCAACCCTTCCGATCCCTATTCTACCGCGTCTTGAAGCGGTGGCCTCGGTACACCGTCAGCAATCGCCGCATGTTGAAGCGTTTCTTGCTCTCGCTGTTTCGCCGAGACGTAATGTGTCCGCAGCGATTCTATTGACGCCTGCACGGCCTATCAGCGAGGCCGACCAACGGGAGGCCGGAAAACACGGGAATCCCGGTGCCGAGCCCGAACATTATCCATGCAGATGCCAATAAGGGTTCATCCGACTGAAGGGTACCTGGGGTTGAAAAAAGGCGGACATGCTGGTC